>NZ_JBFUMD010000306.1:0-4857 GCF_054049555.1 Nocardioides sp. P5_C9_2 | reverse complement strand
TCCCACGCCCGTCCGCGCTCGATGACCCAGTTGCCCAGGACCTGGCACCAGCCGCCCTCGGTGAGCAGCTGCGGGGCCTGGCGCACGATGTCCTCGACCACCCGGTCGCCCGGGAGGCCGGAGTCGCGGTAGACGAGCCGTTCCCCGGTGGCCGGGGAGATGACGAACGGCGGGTTGGTCGCGATCAGGTCGAAGCGCTCGCCGCGGACCGGCTCGAAGAAGGACCCCTCACGCACGTCCACGTCGACCTCGTTGAGCGCCGCGTTGAGCCGGGTCATCCACAGGGCGCGGGCGTTGATGTCGGTCGCGACCACCTCGCCGGCGTGGGCAGCGAGGTGCAGCGCCTGGACCCCGCAGCCGGTCCCGAGGTCCAGGGCCCGGCCGACGGGCTCCCGGACGGTCAGCTGGGCCAGGCTGGTCGAGGCGCTGGAGATGCCGAGCACGTGGTCGCTGCCCACCCGGTTGGGCGTGCCGTCGAGCCCGGGGGTGAGGTCGGAGACGATCCAGAGGTCCTCCTCGTCGGTGCGGTAGGGCCGGCAGTCGAGACGGGCCGCCACCTCACCCACGCTCTGCTCGAGCAGGCCGGCGTTGCAGAGCCGGTCCACGAGACCAGGGAGAGCGGCCTCGGCAGCGTCGTGCGACACCGGCGCCTGGAGGAGGAAGAGCCGGGTGAGGGTCGACAGCGGGCTGCCGTCGGTCGTGTGCCGCAGGCCCGGCGTCGTCTCGTTGCGGCTCAGCGCCCGGTGGGCGGCCTCTCCCACGAGGTCGGCGACGCCGTCGTAGGTGAAGTCCGCGGCGACGAGCGCGTCGCGCAGGGGGCCGGTGAAGTCGAGGCTCATGCGCTCGCTCCCCTCTCGTGGTAGCCGGTCATGGGGTCGCCGGAGCGCCATTCGTCGAGGGCTCCCCGGTAGATGCCGTGGCGCAGCTCCAGCTCGTACCCGTCGTACTGGGGCATCCCCATGTCGCGGGCCACGGCCAGCTCGGCCTCGACGTCGTACGGAACGCGGGCGAAGGACACCGACCACGGCGCCGTCTCCTGGCTGTCGAGCTCGCCCTCGAGGATGCAGTACATCGGCGTCGGGTCGCCCATGCAGTTGCCGACGCTGCCGGTGTTGAAGGTGGTGCGCCCCTCGAGCTGGCACTCGTAGAGGTGGAAGAGCCGCACCCGCCGACCGCTGAGCCAGAAGTCGTGGTTGAACGGCAGACCGCGCAACCACTCCCCCTGGCCGGGGCCGAGCTGGGCGAGCCAGAGGCGGAGCGCGTCGCTGTCGAAGTCGCGGCCCGGGTCGGGCAGGAAGTCGTCCCAGTTGCCGAGCAGGTTGACCTCGCAGCGCTCCCGGCTCAGGTCGACGACCTCGCGACCGCGGGGCCCCTTGCCGACGTAGTCGCCGAGGTTGAAGATCCGCTCGATCCCGCGACGGTCGATGTCCGCGAGCACGGCCTCGAGAGCGGTGAGGTTGCCGTGGACGTCCGAGACGAGGGCGATGCGCTCCATGGCCGTCATCCTGACAGCCCCGGTCGTCCGAGCACCGGCCGGACGTGCCGCTGGCCCGGACATGCCGCTGGCCCGGACATGCCGCTGGCCCGCCGCGAGGTGCGCGACGGGCCAGCGGGAGGAGGTGCAGCGATCAGGTGGTGATGTGCGGCGACATCGAGGTGCTGCCGGTGTTGTCGCCGTCGTCGCTGATGGCGACCCCGCGCCGCTTGGACACGTAGATCGAGCCGACGATGATCGCCACCGCCGCCAGGGCGATGACGATCCGCAGGACGTCGTTCTGGTCCTTGCCGACGCTCAGGGACACGACCGCGCTGGCGATGAGCAGCGACACCAGGTTCATCACCTTGAGGAGCGGGTTGATGGCTGGGCCGGCGGTGTCCTTGAACGGGTCGCCGACCGTGTCGCCGATGATGGTCGCCTCATGGGCGGGCGACCCCTTGCCGCCGTGGTGGCCGTCCTCGACCAGCTTCTTGGCGTTGTCCCACGCGCCGCCCGCATTGGCCAGGAAGACGGCCATCAGGGTGCCGGTGCCGATCGCGCCGGCGAGGAAGCCCGCCAGCGCGGTCACGCCGAGGCCGAAGCCGACCGCGACGGGCGCCAGCACGGCCAGGATGCCGGGCGTCACCAGCTCGCGCAGCGAGTCCTTGGTGACGATGTCGACGACCTTGCCGTACTCCGGACGACCGGTGCCCTCCATGATCCCGGGGATCTCGCGGAACTGGCGTCGTACCTCGTAGACCACCGCGCCCGCGGCGCGGGCGACGGCGTTGATGGCCAGCCCGGAGAAGAGGAAGACGGCGCAGGCGCCGAGGAGCACCCCGACCAGGACGGCCGGGTTGAAGACGTCGAACTGGAGGAACTCGTCCTGGGCCGGCTGGGCCTCGACGAGCGACTCGAACACCGAGGTGGCGTAGGAGCCGAAGAGCGCCGTCGCGGCGAGCACGGCCGTCGCGATCGCGATCCCCTTGGTGATGGCCTTCGTGGTGTTGCCGACGGCGTCGAGCTCGGTGAGGATCTGCGCCCCTTGCTCGCTCACGTCGCCGGACATCTCGGCGATGCCCTGGGCGTTGTCGGAGACCGGGCCGAAGGTGTCCATGGCGACGATGACGCCGACGGTGGTGAGCAGGCCGCACCCCGCGAGGGCCACCGCGAAGAGCGAGACCGTGAGGGCCGCGCCGCCGAGGAGGTACGCCGAGAACACGGCGGCGCCGATGACGAGCGTCGTGTAGACCGCCGACTCGAAACCGACCGAGAGGCCGGACAGGATCACGGTCGCCGCACCGGTGAGGGAGGTCTTGCCGACGTCCTTGACCGGGCGGTACTCGGTGCCGGTGTAGTAGCCGGTGAGCGCCAGGATGCCGGCGGACATCACGATGCCGATGACGACCGCGGCCGAGGCGATGAAGCGCGGGTCACCCTCGGCGGTGGCCAGGCTCTCGGCGATGTTGGTGAACTCCGCGAAGCTGCTCGGCAGGTAGACGTAGGACAGCACCACGCTGGCGACCGCGGCGATGGCCGAGGAGATGTAGAACGAGCGGTTGATGGTGGTGAGGCCGTTCTCGCTCGCCTTGGGGCGGGTGAGGTAGACCCCCGCGACCGCGGTGAGGGCACCGATGGCCGGGATGAGCAGCGGGAAGACGAGCCCCTTGTCCCCGAAGGCCTGCGACCCGAGGATCAGCGCGGCGACCAGGGTGACGGCGTACGACTCGAAGAGGTCGGCGGCCATGCCTGCGCAGTCGCCCACGTTGTCGCCGACGTTGTCGGCGATGGTGGCGGCGTTGCGCGGGTCGTCCTCGGGGATGTTCTGCTCGACCTTGCCCACCAGGTCCGCACCGACGTCGGCGGCCTTGGTGAAGATGCCGCCGCCCACCCGCATGAACATCGCGAGGAGGGCCGCGCCGAAGCCGAACCCCTCGAGCACCTTGGGCGCCTCGTCCTGGAAGAACAGCACGACGAGGCTGGCACCGAGGAGGCCGAGGCCCACCGTCAGCATCCCCACCATCGCGCCGGTCCGCAGGCCGATCGTCATGGCGGGCTCGCGCCCGGTCGTCTCGGCCGCTGCGGCGACGCGGAGGTTGGCGCGCACGGCCAGGTTCATCCCGAGGTAGCCGACCGTCGCGGAGAAGCCGGCGCCGACGAGGAAGAACACGGAGCGGAAGATCCGCACGGTCATGTCGTCCGCCGGCAGCACGAGGAGCGCGAAGAACGCGATCGCGGCGAAGATGGCGAGCGTGCGGAACTGCCGGGCGAGATAGGCGTTGGCGCCTTCCTGCACGGCCCTGGCGATGGTCCTCATGTTGTCGGTGCCTTCACCGGCGGCCAACACCTGCTGGCGGAACATCGCGGCCATCGCGAGCGCGGCGAGCGCGATCACGGCGACGACGACGACCAGCACGAGATTGCCGCCAGTGAGCTCCGGCGTCACGACGACTGGGTGGATCCCCGTCATGTGCGTCCTCCTGGCAGTGGTCCAAGTGTGTGAACGCGCGGGAGTCTACGCAGATGTGTCCCAGATCACGCGCGACACGTGACGCGGGACACAGTCAGCTGGTGGCCACGGAGGGGTCGGCGGAGTCGTGGATCACGAACACCTTCGCCAGACCGGTGATGCGGAAGATCTTGAGCAGCCGCTCCTGGCTGCAGATGAGCTCGAGCGAGCCGTCGTGGGCGCGGACCTTCTTGAGGCCGCCGACCAGCACGCCGAGGCCGGTGGAGTCGAGGAACTCGACGGCCTCGAGGTCGATGACGATGTTGTACGAGCCGGCGCCGACGAGCTCGGTGATCTGGTCGCGCAGCTTGGGCGCCGTGTAGACGTCGATCTCGCCGCCCACCGCGACGACGGCACGGCCGTCCACCTCGCGGGTCGCCAGGGTGAGGTCCACGACTGCTCCAGGTCCCAGAGAATGTACTCACTCGGCGCCCATCGCCCCGAATGCTGTCGGCAGTATCAAACCACGTGCGGGCCAAGTGCGCAGGCGTACCCGGTAGCAGGTATCCGCATACCCGTTCCTGCGACCGCTCCGAACGGCAGTGCCACCCTGCGCCCGCGAGGGCGTCGAGGCCGCTGTCGGTGGCATTTGCGAGACTCGGACCCGTGGCCCTCGCGACTCCTGCACACCGCTCGGTCGCCGCCCTCGTCGACCGGCTCACCGGCGTGCCGGGACGGGAGGGCCGGCTGCGCCACCTCGAGGTGATGCCCGCCCGCGCGGCGCGCGCGGCCGACTGGCCCGCGTGGGTCCCCACCGACGTGCGGGACGCCTTCGTCGACGGCGGGATCGCGCAGCCGTGGCAGCACCAGGCCGCGGCCGCCGACGCCGCCCACGCCGGACGGCACGTGGTGCTCGCCACCGGCACCGCGT
>NZ_JBFUMD010000305.1:0-4866 GCF_054049555.1 Nocardioides sp. P5_C9_2 | reverse complement strand
CGTTGGGACGGCGCAGGTCGCAGTCGACGAGGGTGACGCCTTGGCCGGACAGGGCGATGGCGGCGGCGAGGTTGGCGGCCAGCGTCGACTTGCCGTCGCCCTGCTTGGGGCTGGTGACGACGATGGCGCGCGGTGGGTTGTCGACGTCCATGTAGGACAGGTTGGTCCGCAGCCGGCGGATCGCCTCGGCGGCGTGGGCCGAGGTGCCCTTCCCCCCACCGGTGACGAAGAGCGCGTCGTGCTTGCCCAGGTCGGGGACCGAGCCGACGACGGCGAGCTTGGAGGCGCGCTCGACGTCCTCGGTCGAGCGCAGCCGCCGGTCGAGGAGGGTGCGGGCGACGGCATAACCGGCACCGAGGAGGGCGCCGAGGACCGCGCCGAGCAGCACGTTGCGCTCGACGTTGGGGGATACCGGGCTGGTGGGCAGCTGCGCCGACTCGGAGACCTCGATCCGCATCCCCTGCTTGCCCTTGGCCGACTCGATGTCGGAGACGCGCTGGGCGAGCGCGCCCACCCAGGCATCGGCGAGCTCCTGCGCGTCCTCGGGCGTTCCGGCGCGCGCGGTGATCTGGATGATGACCGTCTCGGGCGTCTGAGCCGCGTCGATGTTGCCCACCAGCGTCTCGGGCGCCGCGTCGAGACCGAGGTCGTCGATGACGATCGAGGCAGTCTCGCGGTCCTTCGCGAGCACGACGTACGACGCCGCGCGTGACTTGGACAGGGTGTCGTTGAGGTTGTCGAGGCCGGGGTCGCCGCCAACGCCAGACGTGACGAAGCCCGACGAGCTGGCGGCGTAGACCTCCGACTGGAGGCTGCTCCAGCCGAACGCAGCCGCGGCAGCCACGATCACCATCGCCGTCACGGCGAGCCWGTGGTTGCGCAGGATGCGCAGGTAGTCGGCCAGTTCCATCGAGTCGTCCCTGWGGTCGGAGAGCGGGCGATCGCCCGCGGCGATTCTAGGTGTGAGGCCGCGCCACGCGAGGCGCTTCAACCCTTCCGTTACTGGACCAGACCGGAAATCTACGCCGCGTGCACAGGTGGGAACCGTCCGTGTACGGACCGTCCACGGGCGGCTTTCATACCCAATTTGGGCGCTTGACTCCAGTCCTCGGGACCACCTGCCACGTCGTCACATGACCCACGAGGGACCTCTTCATGAGCACGCAGCCGCGCCTCCAGCCCACTCGCCGCACCGTCCTGCGCACCGCCGCTTGGACGGCGCCGGCCGTGTCCATTGCCGTCGCGGCTCCGGCGTTTGCGACGTCTCCCGTCCCGACTCCCGACGCCACCGCCAGCACCTCCGGCAGCACGCGTGACGACGGTGTCCTCACCCTCAAGTCGGTCCTGACGACCAAGACGCAGCAGCTGAGCTCATTGATCGCGACCGTCACGGTCAGCAAGGACACGATCGGGTCCATCACCGTACCGACCGGATGGTCCCGGAGCGGGCTGCAGGGCAGCACCGCCACGTTCACCTACGACGGCGCTGCGCCGGCAAGCACCGCACTGTCCTTCGACCCCGTGGTGACGCTGGTCGGCAACCCGACCTCGACCGTGACCGCGACGGTTGCGTTCGCCTGGGCGATGACCGGCAACGCCTCGGTCGACATCCCGCTCGACTACGTTGCGACGACCGCTGCCGCGGCCAACAACGGCAGCACGCGGAGCGACAAGATCCTCAACCTCAAGTCCACGCTCACTGCCGGTGCCAAGGCCCTGTCGGCCGTGACTGCGACAGTGACCGTGGACACCGGCACCATCCAGTCGATCGCTGCCCCGAACGGCTGGACCCTCGTGTCTGGCACCGTCAACAAGCTCACCCGCGCCACGAACGTGTCGGCGAACGCCGCCGTCTCCTTCGACCCCGTGGTGACACTGGCCGGCAACCCGGCCTCGACGGTCACCCCGAAGGTCACGTTCGGTTGGGGGACCTCCGGCGGCACCGCCTCGGTCGACATCCCGCTCGCCTACGACACCCCGATCGCGACCGCCGGCTCCACCGGCAGCGCGCGGGATGGCCGTGTCTTGACGCTCAAGTCGACCCTCACGCCGGGCCCCCGGGAAGTGTCCGGAGTGAGGGCAACGGTGTCCGTGAACACAGGCACAATCGAGTCGATCGCCGCTCCGGCCGGTTGGACGCTGGTGCAGGGCACCACCGCCACCTACGCCTACTCCGGCACCGCGGCGGCGAGCACTGCCCTGCCGTTCAACCCCGTTGTGACGCTGACCGGCAACCCGACTTCCCCAGCGGTTGTCTCCACGGTTGCGTTCACGTGGGCTACCTCCGGCGCCGCCTCTGTCCCCATCACGCTCGCCTACGTCGCCCCGACCGCAGTCATCTCTGAAAGCTCCGCATTCAAGGACAACGACTCGGTGCAGTCCTCGGTGAAGCACGTGATCTGGAACTTCAAGCTCACCAACGGCTCCCAGACCCTCACCAAGATCAACGCTAAGTTCACGCTCGCCAACGCGGGTAACGGTCAGAACCCAGTCACCCGCTTCACCGTCGTAAGCGGCGCCACGGCATGGACTGTCTCCAGCATTCCTGAGCTCACGGCCAAGCTCGAGGGCATGTCGCTCGGTCCGAACCAGGTCCTGTCGATCAAGTCGGACATGGTCAACGACACGAACTCGGGCGGCACCGTGGGTGTGACCATCTATTCGGACACTACTCAGGTCGTGAAGGCGAGCGCTGGCTTCTGACGCCTGGTTGCGATCTGGCCCATCAGGCAGGGCGTCCTGCGGCGGGGTCCCACTCGAGGATGGCGTGGGACGTCAGATCCTCGACGTGATCGAGGATCAGGCCCCGGGCTTGATCCGGCGGTTCGGGTGGTCCGAACTCAGCCACAACGGTCGCCGTGAGCTGTTCGAGCGTCGTGCTACCGACGGTTGGGGTGGCCTCGAGGATGACGGTGGCCATCTCGGAGAGCACGACCACCTGACCTGCCACGAATACCGCGGCTCGTCCGTCGGCGACGAAGACGTCGACCAGGTCGCCTCGTCGGACCCTCACCGCGAGGCTCCCAGGAGGTCCGCGACGAGGGGAGCCAGGTCCGCCGACTCGCGGTAGGTGACGCGGTGGACCCCTCCTGCGATCTGGATGAGCTCCGCGAGTCGGTGCAAGGGCCGATCGAGCCGTGCCAGGTAGGAGTTCTCCGGGGTGAGTGCCGCCAGGGCGTCCACCATCTCGAGGGTGGTCGAGTGCGGGGAACCCACGTGGTCGACCTGTCGGTCGAGGAGCAGGATCGCGCCGAGGTGGCACTCCAGATCAGTCGTCAGCATCCCCAGATCGCTGGGCGCCCGCTGCGCCTTGAGGGAGCCGGTCTCGATGACGGAGAGCGGCTTGCGGTACGGCAGCACAACACCAGAGGGAGTGATCGCCGCTGTCTCGTCCGTGACGTAGGCCAGGCTCCTGCCGAGCGTCGATGCTGCGGTCGTCTTACCCGTCCCGGACGGTGCTACCAGGACGGCACTGG
The DNA here is from genome assembly GCF_054049555.1 of Nocardioides sp. P5_C9_2. Classification (NCBI taxonomy): domain Bacteria; kingdom Bacillati; phylum Actinomycetota; class Actinomycetes; order Propionibacteriales; family Nocardioidaceae; genus Nocardioides; species Nocardioides sp. P5_C9_2. Next base: position 1,390 of record NZ_JBFUMD010000305.1, on the reverse strand, counting down.
CACCGGTCGCAGGATTCGCCAGGGCTGCCGCGTGCAGCATGACCAACTCACCGGCCCGCTGCTCGATCATCCGTGTCGTGACCGCGGGGGAGAGGTAGTGGAGAACCTCGTGAATGGTGGCTCCCGCGACGTCAGCGGCGCCCGATGGCCCGACTGCAACGGTCAGGCTGGGTGTGGCGGGAGCGTCCGAAGAGGACAAGGCATCGCGCCATGCGTCCTCGACAGCGCGGACGAGTTTCTTGCCGGTGACGACGAGGGCCACGTCGACGCCGATGCCCCTGACCATCAGTCGAGTCGTCGGCTCATCCATGGGCTGCGGCACGCGGACACCCTACGAGAGTGGCGCTCACGGGCCATCAGCCAGACGGCCGAGCAATCGTCTGCCCATGCTCATGACCCGTCGGGTGAGCACTCGCGGGACGGCCACTGCGCCATAGGACGAGTGCTCGTCCACGGTCAGCCACGGTGGCAGCAGCGAACGTGACACCACTCGCGGCACCTCGACGACCGCAGCCTCGGTCCGCCACGCTGCCCTGAGGCTTCGTACGAACGAGGTTCCCGGCGTGCCTGGTGAGACGTGCGTGTCCTCCGTGGCGATATGTAGCTCAAGGACGCGGTGCCAGTAGGGCTCGGCTATGCGCCTCGCGTCTGTTACGACCGCTGGGGATCCTGGAGGTACCCCGAAGAGACGAGCAGCGAGCCCCAGCGTGACCAGCTCGTCGTGCCTGAACGGCCGGGAGGGACGCCAAGTCTGGGGGTCGGCCGCAAGGAGGTGCACGTCGAGCAGGCTGCGCAGCCAGCGCCACTGGTCTTTGGCCGAGTGCGCCGCCGAGTGAACCAGGGCTTCGTAGCCGGACAAGGTCGGCACGGGTCGCCCGTCGATGTCGATCACGTCACGAGAGGCCCAGAGTTCCTCGAAGTCCGGACAGGTGCTCTTCATAGGGGACAGGTGCCAGTGCAGATCGATGGTGCTGGTGCCAGACACGAGGGTCAACTCGTACCCGGTTCGCGTCAGGTGTCGCCACGACCAGGACGGCCCGGGCTGCGGGTGCGCTTCGTCAGGACGCCAACCGGCGCGGAGCAGGGCTGCATACGCGGCCGTCAAGTCGCGCGGAGCGACCAGCAGGTCCAGGTCACCGACGCCGCGCGCCTCCGGGCGCCCATGAGCCTGCGTTGCTAGCGCCAGTCCCTTAATCGAGAGTGCCCGTACGCCGACTCTGTCCAGGGTCGTCAGCGCTGTAGCCAGCTCTGCGCTGACGAGTCGGACACTCGCGTCGAGCTGCATGCGGGCGGCTCGCAGGTCCGCCGCAAGGTCATCGGAGAGGTCGAGCCGGTCGACGTGGTGCGCTCGGAATGCCATGACGTGGTGCTGCCGGGCGCTTGCGAGGAA
>NZ_JBFUMD010000304.1:0-4868 GCF_054049555.1 Nocardioides sp. P5_C9_2 | reverse complement strand
CCGCCACGCAGCACCCGGCCGACCCGTTCGGGCTCATCAGCGGCGGCGAGGGCGTGCTGACCGGCACGGTCGTGTGCGCGGCCGCCATCGCGTACGCCGGCGGGCACGTGGACTCGACCGGCCAGCTGTCCATCACCATCTTCGGCACCGTGCTCGTCTACTGGCTGGCGCACCTCCACGCCCGCACCCTCGGCTTCTCGGTGACCCACAGGCACCACCCCTTGTCGTCGCTGCGCCTGGCCGTGCTGGAGACCTGGCCGATCGCCGGCGCCTCGGTGCTCCCGATCCTCATCCTGCTGGTCACCGACCTCGCCGGGGCGTCCCTGCGTACGTCGGCGTGGACCGCGCTGATCGCCACCATCGGCCTGCTCACCGTCTACAGCTACCTGGCGGGGGCCCGCAGCGGCCTCGGCACCTGGGGCAGGGTGGCGAGCGCCGCCGTCGGCGCGGGGCTCGGCATCCTGGTGGCCCTGCTGAAGGTGGCCCTGCACTGATCCGCCCTCGTCTTTATTGGGGATGATTCGTACGGACTGGGGCAGGCGTCCTCGGCGTCGTCCTACGGTCGTGACGCATCCGGGGGGCTGCTGCCCCTCACCCTGCTGACCGAGGAGCACACGATGGGTATCACCGTTCACCTGCCCACCACCGACGCGACGGACCACCCCAGCATCACCCACGAGCGGGGCAAGTCACTCTTCATCCGCGACGGGTTCCTCTACGTCCAGGAGGACATGTACGCCGACGAGGCGGCCCACACCGTGGCGGCGTACGCCCCCGGCACGTGGGTGCGCGCCTGCCGCGACTGACGCGTCCCGTCAGGCCGGCGGGGTCGTGTGTGCGGTGACCGACGCAGCTGTGGAGCCACCGAGGTCCATGGCCGGCAGGCCCAGCTTGCGGTGGTCCCACGAACGGGTGCGGGCGATGTCGAGCCGGACAACGACCCGGCGGTGCATCATCACCTCGAGGAAGGGCCGCAGGGCCGCGGTGTAGGGGCCCTGGTAGCGCTCGAAGACCTGGAGGCACACCCGCTCGAGCAGGTCGGGGTCGTCCACGACCACCCCGTCGCCCTCCAGCGCCACACCGCGCAGCTGGTCGTAGGTGTGGCCGGCCTCCACGAGGAAGCTCATCCTGGGGTCCCGGCGCAGGTTGACGACCTTCTGCGACGCCGGCTTGGTCTCCAGCCACACGTGGCCGTCGAACCACGCGTACCACATTCCGACGAGGTGGATCTGACCCCGCGGGCCCATCGTCGCGACCGTGGCGCTGCGCTGCTCGGCCAGGAAGGCGTCGACCTCCGCCTCCGCCATCACGACGGCGTCGCGCCGGTTGCCGCTCACGGGTGGGAGCTCACAGGTAGAGGCCGGTCGAGCCGGGGTCGAGCCGCTCCGCCGCGACCGCGTGCACGTCCCGCTCCCGCATGACGACGTACACCTCGCCGTGGACCTCGACCTCGGCCTTGTCCTCGGGGTCGAAGAGCACCCGGTCGCCCACCTCGACCGCCCGCGCATGGGGGCCCGTGGCGATGACGCGGGACCAGGCCAGTCGGCGCGCACCCATCGCCGCGGTCGCCGGGATGACGATGCCGCCCGAGGAGCGGCGCTCGCCCGCCTCCTGGTCGACCTCGACCATGATCCGGTCGTGCAGCATCTTGATCGGCGCGCGATCGCTCATGGTGTCGGTCAGCGGACGATCCTGCGGATGATCGCGAGGAGCACGAGGGTCCCCACGACACCGCCGGCGACCTTGAGGATGTTGTCGGTGCGCGGCTCACCGGTCTCGAGGTCGACGAAGTGCGACTTCACCGAGGTCACCTCGCGCCCGACGATGGTCTTGGGGCTGGCGCGGTAGGCGAGCTGGTCGATCGTCTGTGCGAGACGTTGACGCGTCTCCTCGATCTCGCGCTCCAGCGAGCTCAGTTCATTGGTCACGCGGGAAGGTTACCAACCGTGCGCGGGTCGAAGCCCCACGGCAGCTCGAGGCGGTGGGCACGCATCAGCGCGTCGTCGGTGAGCACGTCCAGCGTGCGGCCGTCGGCGACCACGGCGCCGTCGCTGAGCACCACCGCTCGCGGGCACAGCTGCAGGGCGTAGGGGAGGTCGTGGGTCACCATCAGCACCGTCACGTCGAGGCTGCGCAGGATGTCCGCGAGCTCGCGGCGCGAGGCCGGGTCGAGGTTGGAGGACGGCTCGTCCAGGACCAGGACCTCGGGCTCCATGGCGAGCACCGTGGCCACCGCCACCTTGCGCCGCTGGCCGAAGGACAGGTGGTGCGGCGGCCGGTCGACGAAGTCGGCCATCCCGACCCGGTCCAGCGCCTCCATCACCCGCGCGTCCAGGGCCGCTCCCCTGAGGCCGAGGTTGGCGGGGCCGAAGGCGACGTCCTGGCGCACCGACCCCAGGAACAGCTGGTCGTCGGGGTCCTGGAAGACGATGCCGACCCGGCGGCGGATCTCGGCCAGGTGCTGCTTGTCCACGGGCAGCCCGCTCACCGTGACGCTGCCGGCCCCGGCGGCCAGGATGCCGTTGAGGTGGAGCACGAGGGTGGTCTTGCCGGCGCCGTTGGGTCCCAGCAGGGCCACCCTCTCCCCCTCGTGCACGTGCAGGTCGACGCCGAAGAGCGCCTGGTGGCCGTCGGGGTAGGCATAGGCGAGCCCGCGTACGTCGAGCACGGGGGTCGTCATCGGGGCAAGGTACCCGTGTAGCCGCGCGAGAGCATGGCGAGGTGGATCCGCTCGCCGCGCTCGTAGGAGCGGATGAAGAGCGCGCCCATGGCCCGCGCCAGGGTCGGCCAGTGCTTCGGCGAGCGGGGGTCGCACCCGCGCGAGCGCATGGCGACGAGCATCCGTGACAGCTCGCCGGTGACGACATCGAGGTACCGGACCATGAACCCCATGATCTGGACGATCAGGTCAGGGGTGCGCAGCCGCTCGAGACCGCGCAGGATGTCGTCGGGCTCGGTGGTCGCCGCGAACGTGAGCGACGACGCGACACCGATCGTCCCCTTGGCCAGCAGGCCGAAGGCGGCGACGAGCCCGGGCTCCGAGAGCGGGATCCCCAGCACCTCGGTCCGCGGGCCGGTCGCGATGAACGGCACCAGGACAGCGAAGAGCACGAACGGTGCCTCGATCACCATCCGCCGGCCTATGTAGGCCGGCGGCACCCCGGACGCCACGATGGTGGCCACGACGAGGGCGGCGTAGACCGCGAAGGCGGCGTACCACTCCCGAGGCGTCGCCACCACGAGCAGCATGAAGCCGACGAGGACGAGCAGCTTGTGATGGGCCGCCATGCGATGCAGCGGACCGTGCCCGTGGAAGTGCAGCCGGTGGCCGTGACCGGCACCCACGTCAGGCCCCGTCGGAGGAGTCGTCGCGGCGACGGCCGCGCAGCAACCAGAAGAGGCCGCCACCGATCAGGAGCGTGGTCAGCGAGCCGACCACTCCGGCGACCCCGCCGCTGAGGCGGTCGTCGTCGATGCCGCGGGTGGAGTAGCCCGAGAAGGGTCCGTCGGCCGCGGCCGACGGCTTCTCCTGGTCGATGAGGCCCGTCTGCTCCGCCATGTGGGTGAGGCCGTCGGGATGGGTGCTGGCGTAGTAGCTGCCGACACCCGCGACGAGCAGGGCGACGAGCAGGAAGCCGGCGAAGAACCGGACGTTGCGGGTCATCGGACGGCCCCCGCGTCGCTGCGGATCTCGAGCTCGCGCGCGGCGATGAGAGGGCGTGCACCGTGCACGAGGTCCGGGCGGGTCGCCACGACCGTGCCCACGACGAGCATCGTGATGACCGCCTCGCCGATGCCGATCACGGTGTGCCAGCCGAGCATCGTGGTCAGCACCGTGCTCATCGGGATCGGGGCCGTGCCGCCGACGGCGAAGAGGGCGGTGAAGGCCAGCGCCGCGACCGGCACCGTGACGAGCGCGGCCAGGCCGGCGGCGGGCGCGACCATGGACAGCCTGCTCGGCAGCACGCGGCGCACGGCGGCGAACACCAGCCAGCCCGTGCCGGCACCCACCAGCGCCATGAGGGTGATGTTGGTGCCCAGCGCCGTGATGCCGCCGTCGGCCATCAGCAGCGCCTGCACGAGGAGCACCACGCTGATGCACAGCGCGCCCGTGTAGGGACCGACGAGCACCGCGGCGAGCGCGCCGCCGAGCAGGTGACCGCTGGTCCCTCCCGCGACGGGGAAGTTGATCATCTGGCCAGCGAAGACGAAGGTCGCGACCAGACCGGCCATCGGGGCGGTGCGGTCGTCGAGCTCACGGCGGGCGCCCCGCAGGGCGAGACCGACGCCGGCGATCGCGACCACCCCGGTCGCGACGGACGTCGGCGCGTCCAGGAAACCGTCAGGGACGTGCATGCCGGGCTCCTGGGTCGATGGGTAGATTGCGGGTGGGCGGGGTTCCCCCGAACCGCCGCCCACCTCACTGTGACCTTATTGCATCTGGTTTGCAACAACGACCGGGCCCCACTCACGGGCCCCACCCCAGGAGATCCCGGATGACCGACCGCCTCGCCGCCGGCGACGACGCCCCCGACTTCACCCTCACCTCCGACACCGGGGACGAGGTGCGACTGGCCGACCTGCGCGGCCGCAAGGTGATCGTCTACTTCTACCCCGCCGCGATGACGCCCGGCTGCACCACGCAGGCGTGCGACTTCACCGAGTCGCTCGACTCGCTGCGGGGTGCGGGCTACGAGGTGCTCGGGGTCTCCAAGGACAAGCCGGCCAAGCTGGCGACGTTCCGGGAGCGTGACGCCCTCACCCTCACGCTGCTGTCCGACGAGGACCTGGCCGTGCACCGGGCGTACGGCGCGTTCGGCGAGAAGAAGCTCTACGGCAAGGTGGTCGAGGGCGTCATCCGTTCGACC
>NZ_JBFUMD010000303.1:0-4877 GCF_054049555.1 Nocardioides sp. P5_C9_2 | reverse complement strand
GTGCAGGCTCAGCGCGAGGGTGACCGGGATGCCCTCCTCGGTCAGCTGGTTGATCCGCGGCACGAGCCCGACGGTGGAGACGGTGATCCCGCGCGCGCTCATCCCGAGGCCGGCGGGCGAGGGATCGGTGAGGCGGCGTACGGCGCCGATGACGGCCTTGTAGTTGGCCAGCGGCTCGCCCATCCCCATGAAGACGACGTTGGAGACGCGGCCCGGACCGCCGGGGACCTCGCCGCGGGCCATCGACCGGGCGCCGGCCACGACCTGCTCGACGATCTCGGCGGTGGACATGTTGCGCTGGAGGCCGCCCTGGCCGGTCGCGCAGAACGGACAGGCCATCCCGCAGCCGGCCTGGCTGGACACGCAGACCGTGGCGCGGTCGGGGTAGCGCATCAGCACCGACTCGACGAGCGCGCCGTCGAAGAGTCGCCACAACGTCTTGCGCGTGGTGCCCTTGTCGGCCTCCTGGGTGCGCAGCGGCGTCATCAGGTCGGGCAGCAGCGCGGCCACCAGCTCGTCCCGCTGGGTGGCGGGCAGGTCGGTCATCTCGGCGGGGTCGTCGACGAGACGCCCGAAGTAGTGCGTGGACAGCTGCTTGGCCCGGAACCCGGGCAGGCCCATCTCGGTCAGCAGGTCCTTGCGGCCCGCCTCGTCGAGGTCGGCGAGGTGGCGCGGCGGCTTCTTGCGACCCCGCGGCTCGTTGAAGACGAGCGGCAGGGTCTTGACGGGTTCGGTCTCGGGAGCAGACATCAGGCCTCGAGTCTCCCACCGACGGGCCGACCCGGGCCAATGCCCGATCCCCGGGACCCGCTCATGTGAGCGGCACCACGTCGGCAGCCCCGAGGCGTGCCGCGTCGGCGGTCTCGTCGTCGGGCTGCACCTGGCTCTCCCGCTCGGCGCGCACCCGGGCACGGTAGTGCTCGACCTCGAGCGCCACCTGCGCCTCGCTCCAGCCGAGGACCGGGGCCACCAGCGTGGCGGCCTCCTCCATCGCGCCGAGGCCACGGTCGAAGGTCTCGATCGAGATGCGGGTACGCCGCGTCAGCACGTCGTCGAGGTGCCGGGCGCCCTCGTGGCTGGCGGCGTACACGACCTCGACCCGCAGGTAGTCCTCCGCGCCGGTCAGCGGCTCGCCCAACGACGGGTCGGCCGCCACGAGGGCGAGCAGCTCGTGGACGAGCGTGCCGTAGCGCTGCAGCAGGTGCTCGATCCACACCACGTGCAGCCCGGTGTCGGCGGCCAGGCGGTGCCGGGCGTTCCACAGCGCGTGGTAGCCGTCGGCGCCCAGCAGCGGCACCCGCTCGGTGATCGAGGCCGGCACACGACGGTCCAGGTCCTCCAGCCCGTAGACGGCCTCGTCGACCACGTCCTTCGCCATCACCCGGTACGTCGTGTACTTGCCGCCGGCGACGACCACGAGCCCGGGCGCGGGGTGCCCGACCGCGTGCTCGCGCGACAGCTTGGAGGTCGCGTCGGACTCGCCCTCGAGCAGCGGCCGCAGCCCGGCGTAGACACCCTCGACGTCGTCGCGGGTCAGCGGCTGCTCGAGCACCGCGTTGACGTGCTCGAGGAGGTAGTCGATGTCGGCCTCGCTGGCGGCGGGGTGCGCCTTGTCGAGCTCCCAGTCGGTGTCGGTGGTGCCGATGATCCAGTGCCGTCCCCACGGGATGACGAAGAGCACCGACTTCTCGGTGCGCAGGATGAGGCCGACCTCGGAGCGGATCCGGTCCTTCGGCACCACGAGGTGGACCCCCTTGCTGGCCCGCACCTTGAACGAGCCCCGCTGCCCGCCCAGCGACTGGGTCTCGTCGGTCCAGACGCCGGTCGCGTTGATGACCTGTCGAGCGCGCACCGTGATGGTGGCGCCGGTCTCGAGGTCGCGCACGACGGCACCGGTGACCCGCTCGCCCTCGCGGGTCAGCTCGACGACCCGCGCCCGCGAGGCCACGTGGGCGCCGTACGCCGCCGCGGTGCGGGACAGGAACATGGTGTGCCGGGCGTCGTCGACCTGCGCGTCGTAGTAGTGCAGGGCGCCGACCAGCGCGTCCTTGCGCAGCGAGGGCACCAGCCGCCGGGCTCCGCGCCTGGTCAGGTGCTTGTGCAGGGGCACGCCGGCGCGCCCCGACACCCGAGCCATCGCGTCGTACAGGGCGACGCCGGACCCGGCGTACAGACGTTCCCACCCACGGTGGCGCAGCGGGTAGAGGAACGGCACCGGCCGCACCAGGTGCGGAGCGAGCTCCTGGATGAGCAGGCCGCGCTCCTTCAGCGCCTCGGCCACCAGGGCGAAGTCGAGCATCTCCAGGTAGCGCAGTCCGCCGTGGATGAGCTTGCTCGACCTGCTCGAGGTGCCCGAAGCGAAGTCGCGGGCCTCGACCAGTCCCACCCGCAGACCCCGGGTCGCGGCGTCCAGCGCCGCACCACCGCCCACCACGCCCCCGCCGATCACCAGGACGTCGAGCTGCTCGGTGGCCATGGCGTGCAGGGACGCCTCACGGGACTCGGGGGACAACGGGACGGCTCGCATGGTGGTGCCTCTCTCGGGGGGGTCTGCGGGTGGTGCACGCGCGGGGACCGCGGGGGTCCTGGGTCGACCGGGTCAGTCGACGTCCACCCAGTCCAACGTCCTGGTGACGGCTTTCTTCCACTGCGCGTGACCGGCGGAGCGCTGCTCGTCGTCCCACTGCGGGGACCAGCGCCTGCCCTCGTTCCAGTTCTTGCGCAGCTCGTCGGTGCTCTCCCAGAAGCCCACGGCCAGGCCGGCGGCGTACGCCGCTCCGAGGCAGGTGGTCTCGGCCACGACCGGGCGGCTCACCTCGACGCCGAGCACGTCGGCCTGGATCTGCATGCACAGCTCGTTGGCGGTCACACCGCCGTCGACCTTGAGCACCTCGAGCTTGACCCCGGAGTCCTGCTCCATCGCGTCGGCGACGTCACGGCTCTGGTAGCAGATCGCCTCCAGCGTCGCCCGCGCCACGTGGGCGTTGGTGTTGTAGCGCGACAGGCCGACGATCGCGCCGCGTGCGTCGGAGCGCCAGTACGGCGCGAACAGGCCGGAGAACGCGGGCACGAAGTAGACCCCGCCGTTGTCCTCCACCTGACGGGCGAGCGACTCGCTCTGCGACGCACCCGAGATGATCCCGAGCTGGTCACGCAGCCACTGGACGGCCGAGCCGGTGACGGCGATGGAACCCTCGAGCGCGTAGACGGGCGCGTCGTCGCCGAAGCGGTAGCAGACCGTGGTGAGCAGGCCGTTCTTCGAGCGCACCAGCTCGGTGCCGGTGTTGAGCAGCATGAAGTTGCCGGTGCCGTAGGTGTTCTTGGCCTCCCCGGGCTCGAAGCAGACCTGCCCGACCGTGGCGGCCTGCTGGTCACCGAGGATGCCGGTGAGGGGCACCTCGCCGCGGAACGGCCCGTCCGCACGGGTCGTGCCGTAGCCCTCCGGGCAGCTCGACGACTTGATCTCGGGCAGCATCGCCCGCGGGATGTCGAACAGGGCGATGAGCTCGTCGTCCCACTCGCAGGTCTMGAGGTCCATCAGCATGGTGCGGCTGGCGTTGGTGACGTCGGTGACGTGCACGCCGCCGTCGACCCCGCCGGTGAGGTTCCAGATCAGCCAGGAGTCGGTCGTGCCGAAGATGACGTCGCCCTGCTCGGCGGAGTCGCGCACCCCGTCCACGTTCTCGAGGATCCACTGGATCTTGCCTCCCGAGAAGTACGTGGCCGGCGGCAGCCCCGCACGCTGGCGGATCAGGTCCCCGTGGCCGTCGCGCTCGAGCTTGGAGGCGATGCGGTCGGTGCGAGTGTCCTGCCAGACGATCGCGTTGTAGACCGGTCGACCGGTGCGCCTGTTCCACACGACCGTCGTCTCGCGCTGGTTGGTGATCCCCACGGCAGCGAGGTCCTCGTGCGACAGACCGGCCTTGCGCAGCGCCGTCTGGATCACCGAGCTGGTGCGCTCCCAGATCTCCACCGGGTCGTGCTCCACCCATCCGGCCTGGGGCATGACCTGTTCGTGCTCGAGCTGGTGGCGGGCCACCTCCTCACCGGCGTGGTCGAAGATCATGAAACGGGTGCTGGTGGTGCCCTGGTCGACGGCTCCGACGTACTCGGCCATGGTGTGCTCCTTCGTGCTGTGGATGGACGGTTCTGGTGATGGGCGACGGACTGCTGCAGTGGACGGGTCAGCGCTGGGCGTCCGCCTCCCGCACGGGTTCGCTGACGACGACCTCCTCGTCCTCCGTGGGCGTGAGGTGCCATCCGATCAGCACCTTGAAGAGCGCGCCACCCACGAGTCCGCCGATGATCGGCGCGACGATCGGCAACCAGAAGTAGAGGTCGCCGTTCTGGTCGCGCATCGCGTCGCCGTACCCGGTCATGAGCGAGGCGAGGCGCGGACCGAAGTCGCGAGCCGGGTTGATCGCATAGCCGGCGTTGGCTCCCCACGCCATCCCGATGGCCACCACGAGCAGCCCGACCACCACCGGACCGAGGTTGGCCAGGGGCGGGTTGTTCCACGCGGACGTCAGCGCGAAGATGACGAAGACGAGGATCGCCGTGCCCACCACCTGGTCGAGGAAGGCCGTCGGGATGCTGACGTGCGCCGCGCCGTTGCCGGGCAGCGTCGAGAAGATGCCCTGGGTCGCGATGGTGTGCCCGGGGTCGACGGCCGCGATGAGATCGGCGTACGTCGCCCGGACGACGAGGGCGGCCACGAAGGCGCCCGCGGTCTGGGCGAGGACGTAGGGCGCCACCTTGCGCCACTCGAACTCGGTGAACGCCGCGAGGGCGATGCTGACCGCCGGGTTGAGGTGGGCCCCGGAGAGCCGGGCCGCGACGTAGACGCCGAGCGTGACACCGAGGCCCCAGGCCCACGC
>NZ_JBFUMD010000302.1:0-4891 GCF_054049555.1 Nocardioides sp. P5_C9_2 | reverse complement strand
CTCCTGGTGCTGGCGCACATCGTCCTCGTGCTGCTCACCGATCCGCGGGGCCTGTCGATCTTCGACTTCCGGGACACGACCGCGGCCGCGTGGGCCGGCTCCATCGCGACGGTGGCCCTCGCCATCGGGGTCGGTCTCGCGCTGCAGCGGCGGAAGCGGCGACCCCGCTACGAGGGGTGGCGGCTCCTGCACATCGCGTTGGCGGCGGTGGTCGTCGTCACGGCCTTCCTCCACCTGTGGTGGTTGGACAACCTGGTCAACGATGCGGTGTTCGGGACGTGGTTCCTGGTGCTGGCCGTGGCCGTGACGGCCATCGCGTCGAGGCGCTGGCTCTGGCTCCCGTGGCGAGCCCACCGACGCTCCTACGTGCTCGAGGAGGTGACGCCCGAGGCCGGGGACGCGGTGACCCTGGTGATGCACGCGCACGGCCACGAGGGCCGGCCGTTCGCCGCGGGGCAGTTCGCGTGGCTCAAGATCGGCTCGTCGTCGTTCGTCTTCGAGGAGCACCCCTTCACCATCGCCTCGACGGCGGAGCAGCCGCATCGCAAGACCTTCACCATCAAGGCGCTCGGCGACTTCAGCGAGCTGTTGGTGGGGTTGCGGCCCGGGCGTCGCGTCTTCCTCGACGGTCCCTACGGCGGGTTCACCATCGACGGCCTGGCCAGGTCGGAGGGGTTCGTCATGATCGCCGGCGGCGTCGGGATCACGCCGATGCTGAGCATGCTGCGCACCCTCAGCGACCGCGGCGACCGGCGTCATCACCACCTGCTCGTCGGCGCCCGGACCGTGGACGAGCTGATGCTGCGACAGGAGATCGACACGCTCCGCCACGACCTCGACCTGGTCGTCACCGAGGTCATCGAGGCTCCGCCGGACGACTGGCCGGGCGAGACCGGCCGGATCGACACCGAGCTGCTCGAGCGGTGCCTCCCACGGCACTACCGCCACCACGACTACTTCCTGTGCGGCCCGCCACCGATGGTGATCGCGGTGGGACGACAGCTGCGTGATCGCGGGATCCCGGCGCGGCGGATCCACACCGAGCGGTTCGACGTCGTCTGACTCGTCAGTCGCCGAGCGCCGGGCGGTGGAACTGCTCGAGTGCGAACGGCCCACCGACGTACGCCGCCTCGTCGTCGTCCTCGGGACGCTCGGGGATGCGGTCGGCGAAGGCCTCGGCGTCGTCCAGGGGGTCGTAGCCCAGGCGACGACCCGGCTCCAGGTCCCACCAGGCGCGGGTGTTGGCGCTGATGCCGTAGATGACCGCGAAGCCGGGGGAGGGCGCGGTGAGGGCGGCCTCGATCATCCGCACGCAGTCGTCGTGCGAGAGCCACGTCGACAGGTTGCGGCGCGTGGCGGGCTCGTCGAGGAAGGACCCGATCCGGCAGGCGACGGCGTCGACGGCGTAGCGGTCGGCGTACAACGACAGCACGGCCTCCGCGGCGACCTTGCCCACGCCGTAGAACGTGTCGGGGCGGGGGCGGGCGTCGTCGGGGACGAGGTCGCGGCGCGGGGTGCGGCCGACCGCGTGGTTGGACGAGGCGTAGACGATCCGGGAGACGCGATGGGCGACCATCGCGTCGAGCAGGGCCGCGGTGGTGACGACGTGCGAGGTGAGGGACGCCGGCAGCGACGCCTCGTCCGGGTGGCCGGCGAGGTGGACGACGGCGTCGAGGGGCTCGGCCTCGAAGACCGCCATCACCGCGTCGGGGTCGGCGCAGTCGACCGTGTGCCAGGTGCCGGTGAAGCCCTCGGGTTCCGGGACCAGGTCGAGGCCCACGACCTCGTGGTCGCGGTCGCACAGCCCGAGGGTGACGACCCGGCCGATGGAGCCAGCCGCGCCGGTGACGAGGATGCGCATGTCAGGCTCCGTTCATCAGATGCGGGGGACGATCTGGCCGAGCAGGTCACCCATGCGCGACGCGGCCGCCCTGCCTGCCTCGAGGACCTCCTCGTGGTTGAGCGGCTCGCCGCTGATCCCGGCAGCCAGGTTGGTGACCAGGCTGATGCCGAGCACCTCCAGGCCGGCCTCGCGGGCGGCGATCGCCTCGAGCGTGGTCGACATTCCCACGAGGTGGCCGCCGATGGCGCGGACCATCCCGATCTCCGCCGGGGTCTCGTAGTGCGGGCCGGGGAACTGCACGTAGACGCCCTCGTCGAGCGTCGGGTCGATCTCCCGGCACAGCGCCCGCAGCCGCGGGCTGTAGAGGTCGGTGAGGTCCACGAAGTTGGCCCCCTCGATGGGGCTCGTCGCGGTGAGGTTGATGTGGTCGGAGATGAGCACCGGCTGTCCCGGCTCGAAGGTCTCCTTGAGACCGCCGCACCCGTTGGTCAGCACGATGGCGCGACAGCCGGCCGCAGCCGCCGTACGCACGGGGTGGACGACGGCGCCGACGCCCTTGCCCTCGTAGAAGTGGGTGCGGCTGAGGAACACCAGGACGCGCCTGCCGGCGACCTCGAGGCTGCGGATCTTGCCCGAGTGGCCGACCACCCCGGCCGCGTGGAAGCCCGGGAGGTCGGTGGTGGCGATCTCCGCGGTGGCCTCGCCGAGGGCGTCGACGGCGGGCAGCCAGCCTGAGCCGAGGACGAGGGCGATGTCGTGCCGCTCGACGCCGGTGAGCTCGGCGAGCGTGGCGGCGGCGTCCTGGGCGAGGGTCGTGTGGTCGGTCACGGGGGTGATCCTAGGGCCGTGGTTGGCTGGCGCCATGAGTGAGGGAGCACCCCGGGACCTCGAGTTCGGGGACTACGACACCCGGTTGGCGGCGTACGCCGTGATCGTGGACGCCGATCGCGTCCTGCTGGCCTGGTGGAACGGCGAGGGGCACGGTGAGCCCGGCTGGTCCCTGCCGGGAGGTGGGGTGGACCTGCCCGAGACCGCCGAGCAGGGGATGGTGCGCGAGGTGCGGGAGGAGACCGGGTTCCACGTCGAGGCCACCGGGCTGCTCGCCGTGGACTCGCACGTCCTGTCTCCCGGGGAGCGGGTCACCGCCACGGATCGCTGGGTGCGATCGCTGCGGATCATCCACACGGCGCGGATCGTCGGCGGCACCCTCGGCACCCTCGAGGTGGGTGGGTCCACCGACCACGCGGAGTGGGTGCCGATCGACTCGGTGCCCGACCTGCCCCGCGCCGGGATCGTCGACATCGGGCTCGCCGCGTTCCTCGCGTCCCGCTGAGACGGGGCGAGGGGCCCGGTCAGAGTCCGGTCGAGCGGCACGAGCGCCGACGCAGCGCGCCGACGTAGTCGACCGGCGCGTCCGCGGCCTCGGCCGCGTCGGCCAGCACCCCGAGGTACGACGCGCTGGGCAGCCCGCCCTCGTAGGCGTCCAGCACGTAGGCCCAGACCACCTGCTCGCCGGCCATCGTGGAGACCCGCACCCGGGTCTTGCGGTAGAGCCCGGTGTCGGCGGACTCCCAGYGGTCGAGCTCGGTCTCGTCCTCGGACGTGACGTCGTAGACCGCGACGAAGACCTGCTCGATGGGGTCCTCGACGATCGTCGCGAGGGCGCCGTCCCAGCCGTGCTCCTCGCCGCCGAAGGTCAGCCGCCACCCCGTCAGCCAGCCCGTGGAGCGCAGCGGGGAGTGGGGACAGCGCTCGCTCATGCGGGCGGGGTCGAGGTTGGTCCCGTAGGCGGCGTACAAGGTCACCCGGCCAAGGCTAGCGACGTCGGGGCCGAGGGCTAGTCTGTGGCCCGTGACCGACACGCACTTCGACACCCTTGTCCTCGGCGCCGGCCCCGGTGGCTACGTCGCCGCCATCCGCGCCTCCCAGCTCGGCCAGAAGGTCGCGGTGGTCGAGAAGAAGTACTGGGGAGGTGTCTGCCTCAACGTCGGGTGCATCCCGTCCAAGGCCTTGCTGAAGAACGCCGAGCTGGCGCACACGCTCCAGCACGAGAAGGCCAAGTTCGGCATCGAGGGTGACGCCACCATGTCGTTCGGACCGACCCACAAGCGCTCGCGCGACGTGAGCGCCGGGATCGTCAAGGGCGTCSAMTTCCTGATGAAGAAGAACAAGATCACCGAGGTCGACGGCTGGGGCACCCTCACCGGCCCGAAGAGCCTCGACGTCAAGGACGACGACGGCAACGTCACGTCCTACACCTGCGACAACCTCATCATCGCCACCGGCGCCACCGTCCGGCTCGTGCCGGGCGTCGAGCTGAGCGACAACGTCGTCACCTACGAGGAGCAGATCCTCACCGACCAGCTCCCGGAGTCGATCATCATCGGCGGCTCGGGTGCCATCGGCGTCGAGTTCGCCTACGTGATGGCCAACTTCGGTGTCGACGTCACCATCGTGGAGTTCCTCGACCGGATGGTGCCCACCGAGGACGCCGACATCTCCAAGGAGCTCGCCAAGCACTACAAGAAGCTCGGCGTGAAGGTGCTCACCAGCACGGCCGTCAAGGGCGTCGAGGACACCGGCTCCGGCGTCAAGGTCACCGTCGCGCCCGCCGCCGGCGGCGACACCCAGGTGCTGGAGGCCGACAAGTTCCTGGCCGCGTTCGGCTTCGCACCGCGCGTCGAGGGCTATGGCCTCGAGGCCGCGGGCGTCGAGCTCACCGAGCGGGGTGCGGTCAAGATCGACGACTACATGCGCACCAACGTCGAGGGCGTCTACGCCATCGGCGACTGCACCGGCAAGATGATGCTGGCCCACGTCKCCGAGGCGATGGGCGTGGTGGCGGCCGAGACGATCAACGACGCCGAGACCATGCCGATCAACTACGACATGGTCCCGCGCGCCACCTACTGCATGCCGCAGATCGCCTCCTTCGGCTACAGCGAGGCGCAGGCCGAGGAGAAGGGGTACGACGTGAAGACCTCGTCGTTCCCGTTCACCGCCAACGGCAAGGCGATGGGCCTCGGCGAGGCCTTCGGCTTCGTCAAG
>NZ_JBFUMD010000301.1:0-4924 GCF_054049555.1 Nocardioides sp. P5_C9_2 | reverse complement strand
GCACCGTGGAGGCGAACTCGGCGTAGCAGAGCGCCGCGAGCGCACAGGCCATGCCGGCGATGGCGAAGGAGATCGCGATGGCAGGACCGGCATTGGTGGCGGCCACCACGCCGGTGTAGACGAAGATGCCGGCACCGATGATGACGCCGACGCCGAAGATCGTCAGGTCGAGCGCACCGAGATTCTTCTTGAGCCGGTGCTCCGGCTCCTCGGTCTCCGCGATCGACTGCTCGACTGTCTTCGTCCGGAAGAGACTGCTCATCGTGGCAACCTACCCAGCCCGCAGGGCTACTGGCGAGTCATTCCACGCCGCGGCGTGGAGAGGCGGACCGACGCTCAGCTGCGGTGCGGGACGTCGACGGACATGCGACCGTCGTCGTGCGCCGTGACGTCCTCGACGATGCCGCGTGCGATGGTCTGGGCGTCCAGGCCGATGCGGGCCAGGATCACGTCGCGCTTGGCGTGGTCGAGGAACTCCTGCGGGATGCCGTGCAGGCGGAAGGGCGTGGTCACGCCGGCGTCGTTGAGGGTCTGGAGCAGCGTGGCCCCGCAGCCCCCCACGCGCCCGTTGTCCTCCACGCTCACGACGAGGCGGTGCTGGCGGGCCAGCTCGACGATCGCCGGGTCGACCGGCTTGACCCAGCGGGGGTCGACGACCGTCACGCCGATGCCCTGGGCGGTGAGTCGCTCCGCGACGTCGACCGCGACKGTGCACATGGAGCCGACGGCCACGACCAGCACGTCCTGCGCGCCGGTGCGCACGAGCACGTCGGCGCCGCCGGCCCTGCCGATCGTGTCGATGTCCTCGGGCGGCGGTCCCTTGGGGAAGCGCACCACGGTCGGGGCGTCGGAGACGTCGACAGCCTCGTCGAGCAGCTCGCGGAGCCGGGTGACGTCTCGGGGCGCGGCCAGCCGCAGGCCGGGCACCACCTGGAGGATCGACATGTCCCACATGCCGTTGTGGCTGGCCCCGTCGTCGCCGGTCACGCCGGAGCGGTCCAGCACGAAGGTGACCCCGCACCGGTGCAGGGCACAGTCCATGAGGATCTGGTCGAACGCACGGTTGAGGAAGGTCGCGTAGACGGCGAAGACCGGGTGCAGGCCACCCATGGCCAGGCCGGCCGCCGACGTGGTGGCGTGCTGCTCSGCGATGCCGACGTCGAAGGTGCGCTCGGGGAACCTCGCGGCGAAGGTGTCGAGCCCGACCGGGTGCATCATCGCGGCGGTGATGGCGACGACGTCCTTGCGGCGCTCCCCGACGTGGACGATCGCGTCGGAGAAGTGGTCGGTCCAGATGCGTCCCTTGGGCTTCTCCGCGCCGGTCTGGACGTCGAAGGGGCCGGGCGCGTGGAACTGGTCGGCCTCGTGGCGCTCCGCGGGGTCGTAGCCGTAGCCCTTGCGGGTGATCGCGTGCACGATGACGGGTCCGCCGAAGCGCTTCGCCCGGCCGAGCGCGTTCTCCATCGCCGCCCGGTCGTGGCCGTCGATCGGGCCGACGTACTTCAGGCCGAGGTCCTCGAAGAGGCCCTGGGGCGCCAGCGCGTCCTTCATCCCCTTCTTGACCGCGTGCAGGGCGTCGTACGCCGCGTGCCCGATGCCGGGCACGGCGTTGAGGCGGCGCTTGACGACCTCGAGGAGGCGTTCGTACTGCGGGTCGGTGCGCAGCGTGGTGAGCGCGGTGGCGAGCCCGCCGATGGTGGGCGTGTAGGAGCGACCGTTGTCGTTGACCACGATGACGAGGCGGCTCTGCGGGTTGATGGCGATGTTGTTGAGCGCCTCCCAGGCCATGCCGCCGGTGAGGGCGCCGTCGCCGATGACCGCGACGACGTGGCGGTCCTGGCCCTGGATGGCGTAGGCCTTGGCGAGGCCGTCGGCATAGGAGAGGGCGGTCGAGGCGTGCGAGTTCTCCACGATGTCGTGGTCGGACTCGGCCTGGCTGGGGTAGCCGCTGACGCCACCCTCCTTGCGGAGCGTGCCGAAGGCCTCGCGCCGCCCGGTGACCAGCTTGTGCACGTAGGACTGGTGGCCGGTGTCGAAGACGACGCGGTCGTGGGGGCTCTCGAAGACCCGGTGGATGGCGAGCGTCAGCTCGACGACGCCGAGGTTGGGGCCGAGGTGGCCGCTGTTGGTGGCCACCGTCCGGATCATCAGGTCCCGGATCTCCGCTGCCAGCTCCGTGAGCTGGTCGTCGTTGAGTCCGCGCAGGTCCTGCGGGGACGTGATCGACTCGAGTTGACCCATGGCGGGGAGTCTATGCGGCCCCTTCAGGGCAGGTCGTAGACGGCCACCGCCGGCTCGTGGAGGCTCCCCATCCAGACCCGTCCCTCGTGCTCCCGCACGCCGGTGACCATGTGGTAGCCGGGGACGTGCAGGTCGATGTCGTGGACCAGCGTGCCCACGTCGTCGTACGCCTGGACCCGGATCGTCTGCCGGGGCTTGGGCTGCAGACG
This sequence comes from Nocardioides sp. P5_C9_2, assembly GCF_054049555.1. Lineage (NCBI taxonomy): Bacteria > Bacillati > Actinomycetota > Actinomycetes > Propionibacteriales > Nocardioidaceae > Nocardioides > Nocardioides sp. P5_C9_2. Next base: position 2,474 of record NZ_JBFUMD010000301.1, on the reverse strand, counting down.
CCCGGGGATCCGGGTGACCGCCCTGCGGACGGGCAGCGGCGCCCTCTGGAGCCGCTCGACGAGGGGATCCAGCGGGCTGGCGATGGTCACCCACACCAGCCCGTCGCTCCCGCGGGCGATGTTGTCGGGATAGCCGGGCAGGTCCCCCACCAGCAGGTCCCGCTCGCCGGCCCGCGGACCCTGGATCCAGTGGCGTACGACGGTCCGCGCACCGGTCTCGGCGACGGCGACGTAGCGCTCGTCGAGGCTCAGGGCCACGCCGTTGGCGAAGGCGAGCCCGTCGAGCACGACCGTGACCGCGCCGCCAGGGTCGCGGCGCAGCAGGCGACCGGTGCGGGTGTCCTGGACGAAGTCGTCCTTCCACTGCTCGACGCCGTACAAGGTGGAGGAGTCGCTGAACCAGATGGTGCCGTCGGCGGCGATCGCCGCGTTGTTGCAGAAGCGCATGACGACGCCGTCGACGTGGTTGAGGAGGCTCTCGACGGAGCCGTCCTGCGGGTGCACCACCAGGAGCCCACGGTGGGCGTCGCACACCAGCAGGGCGCCGTCGGGGAAGAGCTCGAGACCGAGCGGGCGACCACCGGTGCGGGCGACCCGCTCGACCTGCTGCCCGTCGGGGGCGAGCCGGAAGATCGAGCCGTCCTCGGTGCCGGTGTAGACGGCCTCGTCCGGGGTGACGACGACGTCCTCGGCTCCGTGGCCGGGGACCGGGTGCACGGTGAAGGTCATCTGGTCTCCTGTGGTGCCCGGTCAGCACCGGGTCGGTCGGTCAGGCTGTCGGTGAGGCGTCGGTAGAGGTCGGAGTCGAGGAAGGCCGGCACGATGTCGGCCGCCGCGCTGGACAGGTCGAGACCGCGGGCYCGCTGCGGCTCGACGAACACGATCCGGCGCCCCTCATTGCACTCGATGTCGCCGTCGGTGAGCCCGGTCGCGGCGGCGAAGACCTGCATCCGGTCGAACGTGCCGTACGCGTGCCGGTGGTCGACGACGAACTCGCCGTAGAGCTCGAGCTCGCCGGGTGCCAGGTGGACCCCGGTCTCCTCGCCCAGCTCGCGCCGGGCGCCGGGCTCGAAGTCCTCGCCGGGGTCGAGGTGGCCGCCGGGCAGTCCCCACTTCTCGGGGTCGATGCGCGGGTGCTCGTCGCGCTCCTGGAGCAGCAGCCAGCCGCGCCGGTCCACGAGGAGCACCCCCGCGAAGAGGTGCTGGGAGTCGCCGGCCGTGGCGTCGCGCCACTGCAGGACCCGCGGCAGGACGAGTCTCGCAGCCTGGTGCAGGTCCAGCTCGGGGAACGTCGCGGGGTCGACGAAGACGAGCTGGCGCCCCTCGCCACGGACCACGTCGTCGTCGGTCACGTCCATGCGTACGACGAAGAGCTCGAACTCGTCCTCGCCCCCGCACGAGTCGCTGTGGAAGCGGGTGGTCCCGAGGGACTCGAGCCGGTCGGCTTCGACGCGGAGTCCGGTCTCCTCCTCGAGCTCACGCACGGCGGCGGCGAGGAAGTCCTCACCCGGCTCCAGGTCCCCTCCCGGCAGGCCCCACCGCTCGGGATCGTGCGGGGCGTGCTCGTCGCGCTCCTGCATCAGGACCCAGCCCCGGTGGTCGAGGACCGCGACGTCGGCGAAGGTGTGCACGTCGGTGACCCTAGCCAGCGGTCGCGTCGTCGTGCCCGACCTGGGGCATGACAGGCCGGTGGCCGCCGCGGCACCATGGACCATGGCTACCCGGGGGACGTGGGCGCTCCGAACGGGCCGCGCGTCCGTGACACTGACCGCGCTCGCCGCCTTCGTGGCGATCGTCGCGGGCACCGCGGTGGCGTTGCTGGGCTTCGTGTTCCCCGCGCTGGGCGACGACGCGGCCGCGGGGTCCGAGCGGCCGCCGTCGGGGGTCGAGCAGGTCGCGGAGCTGCCGGTGGTCCCCACGGTGCTGGTGGTCGTCGCGCTGCTCCTGGCCGTCGTGTCGGCCGCCCTGGTGCTGGTCGGGCCGCGCCCAGCCCCGGTGGTGTGGCGCTGCGTCCTGCTGGTCGCCGGTCCGTTGGTGGTGCTGGTCGGCGCCGAGCTGGTGCCCCACGTCGTGTCGCCGTGCTGGGCCGGTGAGGTACCCGGGATCTGCGCGGCCGACGGGCAGGGCGGCTTCGACTACCCCGCGACCGTGCACCCGTTCGGGCACGCGCTGCTGGGCTGGGTGCCGCTGACGCTGCTCTACGTGTGGTGCCTGCGCCTGTGGCTGCCCCGGGTGGTGCCCGGCTGGGTGCCGGGTGAGGCGCTAGAGCCGCGCGACGTACCGGCGTCCTCGTAGGGCCTCCTCGACGAGACCCACGGCCCGGCGTGTCGACTGGAGGCGCGCGTCGTCGAGCTGGAAGGTCTGCACGGCCGCCTCGACGACTTCTAGGGTCGCCACGTCCTTGAGGTCGGCCCGGATCTGGCTGAGGCCACGCCGGCAGGCGGCCTGCTGTGCCTCGACGTGCAGGACGGCGA
>NZ_JBFUMD010000300.1:0-4928 GCF_054049555.1 Nocardioides sp. P5_C9_2 | reverse complement strand
ACTCAGACCGCGGTGCTGACCGGTGGCTCGGTCGCCGACGCGGTCGGCACGTTCCGCTACACGGTGCTCGGCGCCGGCCGGATCGCGCCCGAGCAGTCGTGGGTCGACGCCAACATCCGCACGGAGCCCGTGCCGATCCTGGGGTCGATGACGTGCCACCGGGTGGTCTTCCCGCAGCTGCGGGCCGCCCTGCTCGAGATCGAGCAGCGCGGGCTGGCGGACGAGATCCACGTGGGCGAGTACGCCGGGTGCTTCTACCCGCGCTTCATCGCCGGCAGCCAGCAGCTCTCGCTGCACTCGTTCGGCATCGCCTTCGACATCAACGTGCCGGGCAACCAGCGCGGCACCGTCGGTGAGATCGACCGGGACGTCGTGTCGATCCTCAAGCGGTGGGGCTTCGCGTGGGGCGGCGACTGGGGCTACACCGACCCGATGCACTTCGAGATGAACGCGATCGTCGACCCGGAGTGAGGAGCCCCGGAGGTGCGTCGGGTCGCTCCCGACCTAGACCTCCACCCATCGTTCCGGGCTCATCTCGCCGACGAACGCCTGGGTGGCTGCGACGGCGGGATGCGTGAGGAGGGTGCGGGGGTCAACCTCGGGGAGAAGGTCGGCGGCCAGGTCCTCGCGGACGAAGAAGGCGTTGAACCCGAGGCGGTTGCCGCCGACGAGTCGGTAGCCCTTCTTCTTCCCCAGCTTGACCATGGCCCCGAGGGAGGCGCCGATGTACAACGACCCCTTCTCCCACACCCATTCGTCCTGGTACGGAAGCGTCCTCGCCATGTCGGCCGGCCACACGGCGTTGTACTCGGTGACAACGATGCGGGGGTTGACGCAGTCCAACGCCTCCCAGATCCAGTAGTCCATGCCGTCGATGTCGATGGTCAGCATGTCGATGTCTCCGGCAAAACCCGCCTCCTGGACCATCTGGTTCACGGAGTCCCGCGTGATCCAGGCCTTCAGCAGCGTCGGCGGCCAGTAGTAGGTGTCCGAGTTGTGCTGGTAGAAGTTCCTGCCGGTCTCGAGGATGGCGTCACCACCGTCGACCAGCAGACCGGTCCAGCCGTGGTTGACGATGAGGTTGGCCGAGTTGTTCTCCACGCCGTCGCCCGCGCAGATCTCGACCGTGCGCTTCGTGTCTGTGCCGGTGGCGGCGAGGATCAGCTGAATGATGCCGTCCTCGCCGTTCTGCGAGTAGAAGCGGGCCTCCGCCGCGTCGAAGGACGGAAGTGGCTTGCCAGCGTCGATGAGCGCCGCGTACTGGTTGCTCAGGATGTGCTGGACCGACTGCTCGATCCCCCGGTCCCTCCGCGGGTGGAGCCCCTGGACGTGCACCGTCTGCAGGTGCTCGATCCGCGACAGGGCACCTCCGTGTCCGGAGCGCACCGCCGCCTCCGTCGTGAGCTGCTGAAGCAGCCTGTCGAGCTGGTCGACCGCCACCGTCACGCCGGCGGCGACGGATCTCAACTGCGTGGCCTGCTTGGCGCTCCGCCGCCTCAGCATGCGCGTCGTGCGCTCGAGTCCTGCGAGGCGATCGTCGATGCCGTGGACACCGAGCGCCCTCTGGATGCGCCCTTGGCCCCTCATCGGGCCCGGCCTTGGCGATGTGAGGGCACTTCGTCTCCTCGGGGTGATGCGAATCCAGACGGTCGGACGCTCGGCTTCTCTTCCTGCCGCCCGACGCGGGTGCCTCCACGTCCGACGGTCGGGTCGAGCACGAAATCTACCCCCGTAGCGTCGTTGCTTCCTCGTGCAAAGGCGCTGCGACGAGTCCCGGGAGCCGCCTGCCCCGAATCGCCTAGCCGGAGGTCCTCTTCTAGACTCGGCCGCTGACGTACGGACTTCAGGACGGGACAACTGGGTGAGCGAGTCAACGCAGCACTTGCCGGACGCCACTTTCGTGACAGGGGGAGCGGGCTTCATCGGAAGTGCCCTGAGCTCCCACCTTGCGGATCTGGGGCGGCCGGTCGTGGCGATCGACAACCTTCTCCCGCAGGTGCACCCGGGGCAGGGCAGGCCCGAGGCCCTCGACGAGAGGGTCGACCTCGTCGTGGCTGACGTGACGCAGCCGGGGACGTGGGACGACCTCCTGAGCCGCTACCGGCCGGCCCTGCTGGTGCACCTCGCCGCCGAGACCGGCACCGGTCAGTCGCTGACGGAGTCGACGCGGCATGCGGAGGTCAACGTCGTCGGCACCACCGTCATGCTGGACGCCCTGGTCCGTCACGACGTCCTTCCCGAGCACGTGGTGCTCACCTCCAGCCGTGCGGTGTACGGCGAGGGCCTGTGGGTCGACACTGACGGAGTGGAGTTCTATCCGCCTCCCCGCAGCCACGCGCAGCTGGCGGCCGCCCAGTGGGACCACGTGGCGCCATCCGGCTCGGTGGCCCGACCGACCGCCTCCAACGCCCGGTCCGCGCATCCCAACCCGTCCAGCGTGTACGGATCCACCAAGCTGGCGCAGGAGCTGGTCCTGCGCAACTGGACCGCAGCCTTCTCCGTCCCGCTGTCCGTCTTCCGGCTGCAGAACGTCTACGGCCCCGGTCAGTCACCGCACAACCCGTACACCGGCATCATCACGCTCTTCCACCGTCTCGCCTCGCGCGGGCAGGTCCTCGACATCTACGAGGACGGCGACATCGGTCGCGACTTCATCGTCATCGACGACGTGGTCAGCGCTCTGCTGGCAGGCATCGCCCAGCCACCTGCCGCCGACCGCCCGAGGATCCTGGACGTCGGTACTGGCGTGGTGACGACGATCGCGGACGCGGCTCGAGCGATCGCCAAGCACCACGGGGCTCCCGATCCCCAGGTCTGCGGCAAGTTCCGAGACGGCGACGTACGCCACGCAGTCGCGGACGTGCACGACCTGCAGTCGGAGCTCGGCTGGGCCTGGGAGCACGACTTCGAGGCGGGTAGCGCCGCCGTCGCTGACTACTTGCGGGAGCGTGGCTTCCTTGGCTGACCAGGACGACTCCGCCGACGTGTCTGGTTTCCAGACCCTGATGTTCGTGCGGGACTCGGTGGACGACTGGCTCCCGGCCGTGACACGGCTGCTCAAGGTCCCCGGCGCGGGCGAGATCGTGCTGGCCGTGCCCGGGGAAGCGGGGTGGGCCAGGTCGCGCATGCCGGACGATGACCGCATCTCGTGCGTCGTTGCCCTGAGCTTCGCCACGACGCTCCTCGAGCTGTCGCGGGAGGGCGACCTCCCACTTCTCGTCATGACGTCGCCCGTCGTGCTCCCAGCGGACGGGTTGGGCCCCGCCCTGGAGGCGCTCCGCGCRGACGCACGCGTCGCGACGGTCTCGTTCCTCGCCAACTCGGCCGGCTACCTGAGCTTCCCCTACCGCAACGGCCCTACCGCGTACGCCATCACCGGATACGACGAGACCACCCTGACCCGGCGGCTGCGCGACCTCGCGCCGGCCATGGCGCCTGCACCCATCACTGTCCCGGCGGGGGCGGCTTGCCTGGTGGCCCGGCACGCGGTGACGATGACGGGTGGGCCGCACCCTGAGTTCGACCTTCAGCCCGAGGTGTCCCTGATGGACCTCGCGCTGCGCTCGCAGCGCCGCGGCCTGAAGTCGGTGCTGGACTCGATGACCTACGTCAGTCGTCCCTGGGAGCTGGGGAGGTGGGGGCAGGAGCTGACCACCATTCACGACGTGCGGATGCTCCTGAACAAGCACCACCACTTCTTCCCGGCCCTGTTCGACACGCAGCGCACCGACAAGGACGCGCCGATCGAGATGGCCATGAACACCGCTCGGGCCAAGGTGCAGGGCCTGCGGGTCGTCATCGACGGCTCGTGCCTCGGTCCGATCGAGAACGGCACCCAGGTCCAGACGCTGGCGCTGGTCCGCGCGCTGGCCGAGCGCGACGACGTCCACTCGGTCGTCCTCGGTGTGCCCGGGGCGATCCCGAGGTACGCCGACACCTACCTCGACACACCCAAGATCAGCACGGTGCTGACCACGGACAACAAGTTCGAGGGTGTCGAGGGCGCTGACATCGTGCACCGGCCCTTCCAGCCGGGCGACGGCCTGCCGTGGCCTCGGTGGCGCCAGCTGGGCAAGCGAGTCGTGGTCACTGTCCAGGACCTGATCGCCTACGGCATCGGGGCCTACCACTTCACTCCCGAGGACTGGCTGTCCTACCGGAGCAACTTGGAGAAGGCCTGCCGCCGCTCGGACGCGTCGGTGGTGATCTCGCACGACGTGCGGGACCAGATGGTTCTCGAGCAGCTCCCGGTCGAGCGGGACCGGATGTTCGTCATCGAGAACGGCACCGACCACATGTCGGGCGCTGAGGCGACCTCGATGCCCGCCGAGATCGTGGCTCGAGGCTGGGCGTCGCGTCCTTTCATGGTCGTCCTCGGAGCCAACTACTCACACAAGAACAGGGACCTCGCCGTGCACATGTGGCGCGAGCTGCGAGAGCGAGGGCACGGAATCGGGCTTGTGTTGGCGGGCGTCTCGGTCGCGCAGGGATCCAGCCGCATCGCCGAGGCCGCCGCGATCAGTGACGGTGGCGAGGAGCCACTCACGCTCGCCGACGTCACCTCGGAGGAGCGCAACTGGCTGCTCCGGCACGCCGACCTGTGCGTCTATCCCACGGCGGCCGAAGGCTTCGGACTCGTGCCGTTCGAGGCGGCCCGGTTCGGGACCCCCACGCTGCACGCGGGGTTCGGGCCACTCGACGAGGTGATGCCGGACGCACCCGTCGTGGCGACCTCGTGGCGCCCCGCGGACCTCGCCGACGCGGCGGAGCGGCTTCTCGCCGATCCGGCGCTCGGCAAGCGCCAGGTCGAGTCCGTCCTCGCGTCTGGCGATCGCTACACGTGGGCGCGCACGGCAGCGGGCCTCGTCGGGTGCTACCGCGAGCTGTTGTCCCGCCCCCGAGACTGAACCCACCGCACCACAGGAGAT
>NZ_JBFUMD010000299.1:0-4953 GCF_054049555.1 Nocardioides sp. P5_C9_2 | reverse complement strand
GGCAAGACGACCGTCGCCGCCGAGCTGGCGGAGCGCTTCGGGTGGACCTTCGTCGAGGGCGACAGCCTGCACCCGCCCGCCAACATCGCGAAGATGTCCGCCGGCATCCCCCTCGACGACGACGACCGACGCCCCTGGCTGGAGGCGCTGGCCTCGCTCCAGGCCTTCCACCACGCCGACGGGATCTCCACCGTGCTCACCTGCTCGGCGCTGAAGCGGGCCTACCGCGACGTGCTGCGCAGCGGCGTACCGGACGGGTCGGTCCACTTCGTCCACCTCGCCGCCGAGTTCGAGGTGCTGCGGGAGCGGATGGAGACCCGGGAGCACTTCATGCCCCCGTCCCTGCTGCAGTCGCAGTTCGACACCCTGGAGCCGCTGGCCGGCGACGAGCGGGGCGTGGTCGTCGACGTGTCGCTGCCGCTGGCCGACGTGGTGCGCGCGGCAGTGGCCGCGCTGCGCGACTGACGGCTCACAGCCGGTGCATCGCCGCGGTGGCGAGGACCAGCTCACCCGCCTCGTCCGAGGCGTCGCAGTCCACGACCGCATCGATCACCCAGTCGTGGTCACCGGCGGGGTCGTGGATCGTCTGGCGTACGTCGCGCAGCCGGGCCGTGGTCCCCTCCTCCGCGCCGAGGGGCTCACCCGTCCGCTCGTCGCCGATGTGGAGCAGCTCCGGCCCCCGGGCGTCGCCGTCGACCACCACGGAGTCGTGGTCGGCGTAGTAGGCCTCGATCGCCGCGTCCCACACCGAGCGCCCCACGACCACCTGACGCGACGGGTCGAGCCGGTCCGCCGCCGCCCGCTCGAGGCGCAGCAGGCCGTCCAGGTCGTCGCGGGAGACCAGGTCCACCCGCGCCCACATGGCGTTGCGGATCATCACCGTGAACGGACGCGCCTGCCTGCTGATCGGTCGCGGCGGGGGCGGCGGCTCGTGCGCCGCGACCCGGCCGGGCACGTGCGCGGGGTCGGTCAGCGCCTCCCACTCGTCGAGCAGTGAGGAGTCCGTCTGCCGGATGGTCTCGCCCAGCCACTCGATCAGGTCGTCGAGCTCGGGGGTGCGGTGCACGTCCGGGACCGTCTGGCGCAACGTGCGGTAGGCGTCGGTGAGGTAGCGCAGCACCAGCCCCTCGGAGCGTGCCAGCTGGTAGCGGCTGACGAAGTCGGTGAACCCCATCCCCTGCTCCCACAGCTCGCGCACGACCGCCTTGGGCCCGAGGGCGTCCTCGGGCAGCCACGGGTGCCGCTGGCGGTAGGTCTCGTAGAGCGCACCGAGCAGCTCGGCCAGCGGCTGCGGCCAGGTGATCTGGTCGAGCAGCGCCATCCGCTCGTCGTACTCGAGGCCGTCGGCCTTCATCTCCCCCACGGCCTCGCCCCGGGCGGTGAACTGCTGGGCCATCAGGATCTGGCGGGGCGCCTCGAGCACCGACTCGATGACCGAGACGATGTCGAGGGTGTAGGTGTCGGACTCCGGGTCGAGCACGTCCAGGGCCGCCAGCGCGAAGTGCGCGAGCGGCTGGTTGAGGGCGAAGTCCGCCGGGAGGTCGACGGTCAGCACGTAGCGGCGCCCGTGCTCGTCGACCTCGTCGAGCCGGGTCAGCACCTCGGTGCGCAGCAGCGAGCGCCCCAGCCGCAGCGCCCGACGCGACAGCCGCAGCTGCTGGCGGCGGTCCTCGTGGTTGTCGGTGAGCAGCCGGCGCATCACCGCGAACGCGTCCTCGTCGCGGGTCGCGACGTTGATCAGCATCGCGTTGTCGACCCGCATCCGCGACACCAGCTGCTCAGGGACGCCGGCGACGAGCTTGTCGTAGGTCTGCTCGGTCCACACCACGGTGCCCTCGGGCGGCTTCTTGAGCTGGGCCTTGGACTTGCGCTTGGCGTTGGCGCCCGGCGCGGCGTTCTTGGCCTCGGCCTTCTTCTTGGCGCGCTCGTTGTCGATGACGTGCTCGGGCGCCTGTACGACGACGTAGCCGGACGTGTCGTAGCCCGCGCGGCCCGCGCGGCCCGCGATCTGCTGGAACTCCCGGGTGCGCAGCACGCGTTGCCGGTTGCCGTCGAACTTCGCGAGGCCGGTGAAGAGCACGGTGCGGATCGGCACGTTGATGCCCACGCCGAGGGTGTCGGTGCCGCAGATGACGGTCAGCAGGCCGGACTGGGCGAGCTGCTCGACCAGACGGCGGTACTTGGGCAGCATCCCCGCGTGGTGGACGCCGATGCCGCTGCGCACCAGCTTGGACAGGGTCTTGCCGAAGCCCGCGCCGAAGCGGAAGGCGCCGATGCGCTCGGCGATCGCGTCCTTGTCGACCTTGATCTTCGTCCCCTTGAGCAGCGACGTCGCATGCTCCACGGCGGCGGCCTGGGTGAAGTGGACGACGTAGACCGGGGCCTGGCCGGTCTCCACGAGCTCGGCGAGCGTGTCGTCCAGGTGCTCCATGGACCACGAGAAGTGCAGCGGGACGGGGCGCTCCGCGTCGGCCACGACCGCGACCTCACGCCCCGTACGACGTGTCAGGTCCTCCACGAAGAACGAGACGTCGCCCAGGGTCGCCGACATCAGCAGGAACTGGGCGTCCAGGAGCTCGAGCAGCGGCACCTGCCACGCCCATCCCCGGTCGGGCTCGGCGTAGAAGTGGAACTCGTCCATCACGACGAGGCCGACGTCGGCCGAGCGACCCTCGCGCAGCGCGATGTTGGCCAGGATCTCGGCGGTGCAGCAGATGATCGGGGCGTCGGCGTTGACCGCGGCGTCGCCGGTGAGCATCCCGACGTTGTCCGCTCCGAAGACCTCGCAGAGGGAGAAGAACTTCTCGCTGACCAGCGCCTTGATCGGCGCGGTGTAGAAGCTCACCTTGTCCTGGGCCAGCGCGGCGACGTGGGCGCCGAGCGCGACCAGCGACTTCCCGGACCCGGTCGGGGTGGCCAGGATGACGTGGTTGCCGCCGAGCAGCTCGATGACCGCCTCGTCCTGGTGCGGGTAGAGCTCGAGGCCCTGCTCCTCGACCCAGCCGGTGAACGCGTCGTACACGCCGTCGGGGTCGGTGGTGGACCCGAGGCGCTCGTCCAGGCGGGTCACTCTCGGGCCCGGGGGTGTGCGGTCGCAAAGACCTCGCGCAGGTTGTCCACGGTCACCAGTGTGTACACCTGCGTGGTGGTCACCGACGCGTGCCCCAGCAGCTCCTGCACGACACGCACGTCCGCGCCCCCGTCGAGGAGGTGGGTCGCGAAGGAGTGGCGCAGCGTGTGCGGGGAGACGTCGCGCGTGACACCGGCGGCGTCGGCGGCCTTGACCAGCACGGCCCACGCGCTCTGGCGTGAGAGCCGGCCACCTCGCGAGTTGAGGAACAGCGCCCCGCCCGGGGTGCGCGGCGAGACGAGGTCGGGCCGCGCCCGGGTGAGGTAGGCGTCGACCGCCTCCAGCGCGTAGCCACCCACCGGCACCAGGCGCTCCTTGGAGCCCTTGCCGCGCAGCAGCACCGTGCCGTCGACGGTGTCGAGGTCGTCCACGTCGAGCCCCACGGCCTCGGAGATCCGGGCCCCGGTCCCGTAGAGCACCTCCAGCAGCGCCCGGTCCCGCAACGCCAGCGCGGTGCCGGCTGCGCCGGAGGCCTCGAGGATCGCCTCGACGTCCGAGAGCGGCAGCGCCTTGGGCAGCCGCTTGGCGGGGGTCGGCGGCTTGACCGCGCTGGCCGGGTCGACCGTGGCGAGGCCGTCGCTCACCGCGAACTTGTGGAAGCCGCGCACCGCCACCACCGTGCGCGCCGCCGACGTCGAGCTGAGCGGGGGGTGGTCGGGGTCGCCCTCCCGCAGCCGGACCAGGAAGCCCGTCACGGTCGCCTCGCTGATCTCGTCGAGGCTCGTGATCCCCTGCTCGTCGAGGTGGGCGGCGTACCTGCGCAGGTCGCGCCGGTACGACGAGAGGGTGTTGGCGGCCAGCCCGCGCTCCACCGACAGGTGGTCGAGGTAGGTCCGCACGGCCCGGGTCAGGCCCCCCGGACCGTCGGGGCCGGATGCGTTCAGGCCGGACACGTTCAGGGCAGCACCGACTCCGGGGTGACGGCGTCGATGCCCACGCCCTGACCGACCGGCAGGTTGGTCAGCGTGCCCGCGTGGGTGTTGAGACCCTTGAGCAGGCTCGCGTCGTCGCGGCAGGCCTGCGCCCAGCCCTTGTCGGCCAGCGCCACGGCGTACGGCATGGTCGCGTTGGTCAGGGCGTACGTCGAGGTGTTGGGCACCGCGCCGGGCATGTTGGCCACGCAGTAGAAGACCGAGTCGTGGACCATGTACGTCGGGTCGGCGTGCGTGGTCGCGCGGGTGTCCTCGAAGCAGCCGCCCTGGTCGACGGCGATGTCGACGAGGACCGAGCCGGGCTTCATCTGCGAGACCAGCTCGTTGCTGACCAGCTTGGGTGCCGCGGCACCCGGGATGAGGACGGCGCCGATCACCATGTCGGCCTCCATCACCTGCTGGCGGATCGCCAGGGCCGACGACGCGAGCCCGTGGACCCGGTTGTTGTAGCGCCAGAAGGACATCCGCAGCTTGTCGAGGTCGGTGTCGAGCAGGGTGACGTCGGCGCCCATGCCGAGGGCGATGTTGGCGGCGTTCTGGCCCGAGACGCCGGCCCCGATGATGACGACCTTGGCGTTGGCGACGCCGCCGACGCCGCCCATCAGCACGCCGCGGCCGCCCTGGGCCTTCATCATCGAGTAGGCGCCGACCTGGGGAGCGAGGCAGCCGGCGACCTCGGACATCGGGTACAGCAGCGGCAGCCCGCCGGAGGGCAGCTGGACGGTCTCGTAGGCGATCGCCGTGGTGCCGCGCGCGAGCAGCTCCTCGGTGAGCGGCTTGTCCGCGGCGAGGTGCAGGTAGGTGAAGAGGGTGAGGTCCTCGCGGAGGCGGTGGTACTCCTCGGAGACCGGCTCCTTGACCTTGAGGACCATCTCGGCGGTGCCCCAGACG
>NZ_JBFUMD010000298.1:0-4954 GCF_054049555.1 Nocardioides sp. P5_C9_2 | reverse complement strand
ACCGCCTCGTGGTCGTCCCCACCCTCTACCTGGTGTCCGACGAGACGGCCGCCGCCGTGACGGCGGCCGCCGAGGCTGGGGCGACGGTCGTGGTCACCTACTTCAGCGGCATCGTCGACGAGCACGACCACATCCGCCTCGGCGGCTACCCGGGCGCCTTCCGCGACCTCCTCGGCGTACGCACCACGGAGTTCCTGCCCCTCCTCGAGGGCRAGTCCGTGCGCGTGGACGGCCTCGGCGACGACGGCGTGGACGCCGACGTGTGGGCGGAGGAGCTGGAKCTGGCCGGCGCCGAGGCGGTGGCCCAGCACGTCGACGGCCCCGCCCGCGGGCGCCCCGCCGTCACCCGGCGCGAGGTCGGCGACGGGGTCGCCTGGTACGTCGCCACGCGCCTGGCGCCCGAGGGCACCGACCGCCTCGTCGAGCGACTGGCGGGCGAGGTCGGGCTGGCCCGCCTGCCTGGTGCCTCCACCGACGTCGAGGTGACCCGGCGGGTGGGGAACGACGGCTCCTGGTTGTTCGTCATCAACCACGGGACCGTCGACGCGCCGGTGCCGGTGACCGGGACCGAGCTGGTCTCGGGCCGCTCCGTGGCCGGCGACCTCGTCGTCCCGGCCGGGGGCGTCGCCGTCGTACGTGAGGAGCAACGCTGATGCTGGCCGCCCAACGCCGAGGCCGCATCCTGGCCGAGCTGGACCGGGACGGCACCGTGCGCGTCACCGACCTCGTCGACCTGCTCGGCGTCTCGGACATGACCGTGCGTCGCGACCTCGTGGCGCTGCACCGCGACGGACTCCTGGAGAAGGTGCACGGGGGCGCGCTGGCCGTGGCCGAGCCCTCGTCGGCGGAGCCGGGATTCGCCGCCAAGTCGGTCCAGCACCGTCTCGACAAGGAGGCGATCGCCGCCCGGGCCGCGACGTACGTCCACGAGGGCATGGCCATCGCCGTCTCCGCCGGGACCACCACCCACGCCCTTGCCGAGCACCTCGCGAAGATCCCGCACCTCACGGTCGTCACCAACTCGGTCTGGGTGGCCGACCTGCTGCACCGCGCGGGTGACAGCACCACGTCGGTCCTGCTCACCGGCGGACTGCGCACCCCCTCCGACGCCCTCGTGGGCCCGGTCGCGGTCTCCTCGCTGCGCAGCCTGCACGTCGACGCGTTCTTCATGGGCGTCCACGGCATGGATCTCCGGGCCGGGTTCAGCACCCCGAACCTGCTCGAGTCCGAGACCAACCGCGCCATGATCGAGCGCTCCCGACGCCTGATCGTGTGCGCCGACTCCAGCAAGTGGGGGGTGGTCGGGCTGAGCAGCATCGCCGCGCTCTCCGAGGCCTCCGTCCTGGTCACCGACACCGGACTCTCCGCGCAGGCCAGCGGCGTGCTGGCCGACCACGTCGGCGAGCTCGTCCTGGTCGACGTCGACGACCACGCGCCCGCGTCGAGCAGGGACGCCTGAGCCGTGACGGACGACATCACCGTGGACGCCGTCCACCTGCGCCGGGCCGGCGTGAGCCTCCTCGTCGCGGCCGACGACGACGGCGTACCCGTCGTGGCGCACTGGGGCGCCGACCTCGGTGCCCTGGACGACGCCGCCCTGGCGGCCCTGGTCGCCGCGCGCCGCCCGGGGATCCCGCGGTCGGCCTTCGACACCTCACGACGTACCGGCCTCGTGCCCGACCCCGCCCGCGGCTTCACCGGTACGCCGGTCCTCGAGGGCCATCGCGTCGGGGGCACCGCCACGGCGACGACCCCCAGCCCCTCGGAGTGGTCGACGCGCGTCGAGGACCCTCCCGACGGCGGCGACGCGACCGCCCGCTTCTCGGGCACGGACAGCGAGGCGGGTTGGAGCGTCGTCGTCGACGTCGAGCTGAGTGCCGCCGGCCTGGTGCGCGTGCGCACGTCGGTGACCAACACGCTCGACGGCACCCTGCACCTCGCCGCGGCCCGCACCGCGCTGCCCGTCGGCGCCGCGTCGACCGAGCTGCTCGACCTCACCGGACGGTGGTGCAAGGAGCGCACCCCGCAACGGCACCCCTGGGTGCAGGGCACCCACCGCCGCGACGGGCGCCACGGGCGCACGGGTCACGACGCCACCCTGCTGATGGTCGCGGGCACGCCCGGATTCGACTTCTCGCACGGCGAGGTGTGGTCGGTGCACACGGCCTGGAGCGGCAACCACACGACGTACGCCGAGCGCACCCCGGAGGGTGACTGCCTCCTCGGTGGTGGAGAGCTGCTGGCGCCCGGCGAGGTGGCCCTCGCCCGGGGCGAGACCTACCGCGGTCCGTGGCTGCTGGGCTCGTGGTCCGACGGCGGGCTCGACCCGATGAGCCACCGCCTCCACGCCCACCTTCGCTCGGTGGCGTCCGGTCCCCCGCGCGAGGCCCCGGTCGTGGCCAACACCTGGGAGGCCGTCTACTTCGACCACGCGCTGGACCGGCTGACCGCGCTCGCCGACGTGGCGGCCCGGGTCGGGGTGGAGCGCTTCGTCCTCGACGACGGCTGGTTCCGGGGGCGGCGCAGCGACACGGCCGGGCTGGGCGACTGGTGGGTCGACCCCGACGTGTGGCCGCAGGGGCTGCACCCCTTGGTCGACCACGTGCGCGGGCTGGGGATGGAGTTCGGCCTGTGGGTGGAGCCGGAGATGATCAACGTCGACTCCGACACGGCCCGGGACCACCCCGGGCGCATCCTGCGCGGCCGCCACGACCTGCCGCTCGCGTGGCGCACGCAGCAGGTGCTGGACCTGCAGGACGAGGCGGCGTACACCCAGGTCCGGGACAGCCTGCTGGCCCTGGTCGCGGAGTACGACGTCGACTACCTCAAGTGGGACCACAACCGCGACCTCACCGACGCCACCCACGACGGGGTGCCGGCCGTGGCCGGCCAGACCCGCGCGTTCTACCGCCTGCTCGACGAGGTGCGCGCCGCTCGTCCCGGGCTCGAGATCGAGTCGTGCGCCTCGGGCGGCGGGCGCGTGGACGCGGAGGTGCTGACCCGCACGGATCGGATCTGGCCGAGCGACACCATCGACTCCCTGGAGCGTCAGCACCTCCAGCGCTGGACGTCCCTGCTGGTGCCGCCCGAGCTGATGGGCTCGCACGTGGGCGGGCCGGTGGCCCACACCACCGGGCGCGCGCACCCGCTCGGCTACCGCGCCGCCACCGCGCTGCTCTACTCCTTCGGCATCGAGTGGGACCTCACCGACCTCGACGACGCGACGCTCGAGGAGCTGACCCGCTGGATCACCCTGCACCAGCGGGTGCGCCCGCTCGTCGCGCGGGGCTCGCTGGTCCACCCCGACCACCCGGACCCGGCGGTCATGGTCACCGGGCTGGTCGCCGCGGACCGCTCCGAGGCGTGGTACGTCGTCACCACCGTGGCGGCGACCGCCACCCAGCACCCGGCGCCGCTGCGGCTCACCGGACTCGACCCCGACCGCAGCTACCGGCTCACCGACGAGACCGCGAGCGCGGACCAGCACGCCGCGGACCTGTCGCCCTGGTGGGCCGCCGGGAGCGGCCAGGTCGTCGACGGGCGCGCCCTCGCCGTCGCGGGCGTCACCCTGCCGRTGCTCGGCCCGGAGGCGGCGCTGGTGCTGCACGCCGTCGCGGGGCCCCGCGCCTGAAACGCCGCTGGTCACGGGCGCTAGCGTCGAGGGGTGATCAACGACCTCGTGCTCGGCACCATGTACTTCGGCACCCGCACCGACCGGGCCACGTCCTTCGCCCTCCTCGACCGCTTCGTCGAGGCCGGCGGGACCACCATCGACACGGCCAACTGCTACGCGTTCTGGGCCAGCGACACCGGCCACGGGGGCCAGAGCGAGACGCTCATCGGCGACTGGCTGCGCGCCAACCCGGGTCTGCGTGAGCGGCTCACCCTGGCCACCAAGGTGGGCGTCGAGCCCGTCGACGGCGGCGGGGTGGAGGGCCTCGGCGCCGAGACCGTGCGCCGCGAGGCCGACCGCAGCCGCGAGCGCCTCGGCGTCGATCGCATCGACGTCCACTGGGCCCACGGGGAGGACCGGGGCACGCCGATCGAGGAGACGACCGAGGCGCTCGGCGGCCTGGTCGCCGCCGGCACGGTCGGCCGGGTCGGCATCTCCAACCACCCCACCTGGCTGGTCGAGCGATCCCGGGCGCACGCCCTGGCCCGCGGCCTCGAGCCCGCCACGGCGCTCCAGCTCACCACGTCGTACGTCGCCCCGCGTCCGGGCGCCGCGGTCGAGGGCAAGGACCACCGCTTCGGCTGGGTCACCGACGAGACCGTCGACTACCTCGAGCGCAACGCGGGCCTCGAGCTGTGGGCCTACAGCCCGCTGGTGCAGGGAAGTTTCGACCGCGACGACCGACCGTTCCCGCAGGCCTACGACCACCCCGGGACCGCGGCCAGGCTGGCGGCCCTCGCCGAGGTCGCGGACCGGCTCGGTGTGGCCCGCAGCCAGGTCGTGCTCGCGTGGCTGTTGCACCGCGCACCCCAGGTCCGCCCCATCGTGGGGGTCAGCTCGCTGGAGCAGCTCGAGCCGGCGCTCGCCGCCGCGGACCTCGTGCTCGACGCGGACACGATGGCCCGGTTGGATCAGCCGGCGTAGTCGTCGATCTCGCCGAGGATCCGCGTGCGCACGTCGTCGGGCGCGAAGGAGGCCCGCACAGCCGACCGCGCCAGGTCGGCCACGCCGGACTCGTCGAGGTCCAGCAGGTCGGCCGCGACGGCGTACTCGCCGTTGAGGGTGGTGCCGAACATCGGCGGGTCGTCGGAGTTGATGGTGACCGGCACCCCGGCCTCGACGAACGCCCGCAGCGGGTGCTCGTCGAGGGTCGCGACCGCTCGGGTGGCGATGTTGGACGTCGGGCAGACCTCCAGCACGATGCCCTCCGCCGCCAGGTGCTCCAGCAGGGCGGGATCGGCGGCCGACGAGGTGCCGTGACCGATCCGGTCCGCGCCCGCC
>NZ_JBFUMD010000297.1:0-4954 GCF_054049555.1 Nocardioides sp. P5_C9_2 | reverse complement strand
GGTCGTAGCCGAGGAGGTGCAGGATGCCGTGCACGGTGAGCAGCTCGATCTCGGCGACGGTCCCGTGGCCGGCCTCCGCACCCTGGCGCTCGGCCACGGTCGGGCACAGCACCAGGTCGCCGAGCACGCCCTCCTCGGGCTCCTCGTTGACCTTGCCGGGACGCAGCTCGTCCATCGGGAAGGCGAGCACGTCGGTGGGACCGTCCTTGCCCATCCACTGCGCGTTGAGCAGCGCGATGGTGTCCTCGTCGACGGCCTTGATGCACAGCTCGGCGAGCGGGTGGACGCGCATCCGGTCCAGCACGAAGCGCGACAGCGTCGAGAGCCGTCGGACGTCGAGCTCCTGATCGGACTCGTTGAGGACCTCGATGCTCATCGGTTGGTCCCCCGCGGGCGGGAGTCGCGCGAGTGCGGCGCGGGCTGCTGGGCGTCGAAGGCGTCGTACGCCGCCACGATGCGACCCACGAGCCGGTGCCGCACGACGTCGTGGGACGTGAGCCGGTTGAACACGACGTCCTCGACGCCGTCGAGGATGCCCTCGACCACGCGGAGGCCGGACTGGACCCCGTTGGGCAGGTCCACCTGGGTGACGTCACCGGTGACGACGATCTTGGAGCCGAAGCCGAGGCGGGTGAGGAACATCTTCATCTGCTCCGGCGAGGTGTTCTGCGCCTCGTCCAGGATGATGAACGCGTCGTTGAGGGTGCGCCCCCGCATGTAGGCCAGCGGCGCGACCTCGATGGTCCCGGCCGCCAGCAGCTTGGGGATCGTCTCCGGGTCGAGCATGTCGTGCAGCGCGTCGTACAGCGGGCGCAGGTAGGGGTCGATCTTCTCCGACAGCGTGCCGGGCAGGAACCCGAGCCGCTCGCCGGCCTCGACGGCGGGACGGGTCAGGATGATCCGGCTGACGTCCTTGGCCTGCAGGGCCTGCACGGCCTTGGCCATGGCGAGGTAGGTCTTGCCGGTGCCGGCCGGGCCGATCCCGAAGGTGATGGTGTGCTTGTCGATCGAGTCGACGTAGCGCTTCTGGTTGAGGGTCTTGGGCCGGATCGTGCGCCCGCGGTTGCTCAGGATGTTGAGCGACAGCACGTCGGCCGGGCGCTCGGTGGTCTCGGCGCGCATCATCGAGATGATCCGCTCGACCGTCTCGGCGGTGACGCCCTGGCCGGTGCGGATGATGGTCACGATCTCGTCGAGCAGCCGCTCGGCGAGCGCGACCTCGGCCGGCTCGCCGGTGAGGGTGATGCGGTTGCCGCGGACGTGGACGTCGGCGGAGAACGCGCGCTCGATGAGGCCGAGGTGCTCGTCGCCGGGGCCGAGGACGCTGACCATGTCGATGCTGTTGGGCACGACGACGGTGTGGGAGGGGTAAGGAGTCTCAGTCATGGGTGGCCCCATGCTAGCGAGCGGCACCGACACCGCCCACCGGGAACCCGCGCGCCGCCCCGCAGCGGTGTTTCGGCACGGTGAATACGCGCAAGGTCCTGACCGGACCGCGCCCGCGGACCTAGGCTCAGCCGGTGACTCGTCCTCTCTCGGCACTGACAGTCCTCGTCGTCCTGCTCGGGGCCCTGCTGGTCCCACCCACCGTCTCGGCCGTCTCGGCCGTCGCACCGGGGCACACGGTCGTCCTGACCGGCGCCGGTACGACGACGTACCCGGCGTTCGCGACCGGCACCACGAGGTACGGCATCCGCACCACGGGCGCGACCGGTGGCCGCGTGCAGGTCGACGCCACCACGACCGACCCGGGCGGGAGGGTCTTCGTCGACGGCGAGCTGGCCACCGGGCCGGTGAAGGTGGAGGGGCTCACGGACGGCGACGAGGTGTCGGTCATCATCCGGGACGCGGCCGGGTCGTCGGCCTACTCCTTCATCTACCTGC
This sequence comes from Nocardioides sp. P5_C9_2, assembly GCF_054049555.1. Taxonomy (NCBI): domain Bacteria; kingdom Bacillati; phylum Actinomycetota; class Actinomycetes; order Propionibacteriales; family Nocardioidaceae; genus Nocardioides; species Nocardioides sp. P5_C9_2. Next base: position 3,070 of record NZ_JBFUMD010000297.1, on the reverse strand, counting down.
CGACCGGCTTCCCGGTCCTCACCTCGGACGCCACGCCGGCCGCCCAGCCGGGTCACACGCTGGTGACCCTCAACGACTTCACGGGCGAGCGGCCACGCTTCATGGCGGTCCTCGACGGCAACGCGGTGCCCCGCTTCGTCCGGCGCTACGACGGCAACATGCACGACTTCAAGAGGCAGCCGGACGGCAGCTACTCCGTCAGCTCCGACACCCAGGACGGCCGGCCCGTCCCCGAGCGGATCCTCGAGCTCGACGAGCGGCTGGAGCGGGTGGCCTCGCACCGCACGGTCAACCTCGTCGACACCGACTTCCACGACTCCGTGTTCCTGCCCGACGGCCACAAGATCCTGATGGCCTACGAGTCGCGCGACGACGGCAGCGGACTGTCCGACTCGGTGATCCAGGAGCTCGACCCGCTCGGCGACCCCGTGTTCACCTGGTCCACCCGCGACCACGTGGACCTCGCCGAGGAGCGGGTCTCGATGTCGGGCGACTACGCCCACCTCAACTCCGTCGCCGTCCTGCCCGACGGCGACCTCCTCGCGTCCTTCCGCAACCTCACCGCGGTGTTCAAGATCGCCCGGACCGCCCACGACGGGTACGCCGAGGGCGAGGTGATCTGGCGTCTCGGGGGCCGCCGCAGCGACTTCGACTTCGTCGGGGACCCCTGGGGTGGCCAGTGTGCCCAGCACACGGCGACGATGACCAGCAAGCCGGGAGAGGCCCCCCGGATCATGGTGTTCGACAACGGGTCGTTCAACATCTGTGTCGACCAGTCGCAACCCGATGGCCCCCTCCGCGCCCGGCTGTCCAGCCGGGCGGTCGAGTACGAGCTCGACGAGGACGCCGGCACCGCCACCCTGGTCTGGGAGCACGCACCCACCGACCCCTCCAGCGGGCGCCCGTTCTTCGGCGAGTTCACCGGTTCCGCCTTCCGGATGCCCAACGGCAACACCCTCATCGGCTGGGGCAACAACGTCGCCGAGACCACGGCCAGCGAGGTCGACGCCGCCGGTCGGGTCGTGTGGACGCTGCAGAACCCGGACGACGGAGCGGGCAACCCCGTCCCCAACTACGGGAGCTACCGCTTCCACCGGGCCACGGTGCGCGACGCGTTCGCACCCTCCGCCGAGCTGGAGGTCCCCGCCGAGGGAGCGACCTACGAGTACGACGCCGCGGTCGTGGCACGGTACGGCTGCTCGGACACCGGCGGCTCCAGCCTGGTGGACTGCTCCGGCCCTGCCGAGTCCGGCTCCTCGCTGGACACCCGCACGCCCGGCACGCACGTCTTCACCGTCACCGCCCGGGACGGGGACGGCAACACCACGACGCGCAGCGCGAGCTACACCGTCCTGCCCGCGCCGCCGGCTCCGACGACGCCCCCCACGACGCCCTCCCCGACCACGCCCTCCCCGACGACGCCTCCCCCGACCCTGCCCGGCCCCCGTGGGCCCGTGGCCGACGCCGTCCTGGTCGTCGGCACGGACGTGATCGGCGAGTCACGCTTCGGCGCCGGCCAGCGTGGGCGTGTCCGCCTCACCCAGCGCCGCGACGTGCGGGTGGTGAGGCTGCGGGTGCGGAACGCCGGTGACACGACGAGCCGGTTCGACGTCGCAGGGCCCGGCCACCGACGAGGCGTGCAGGTCACCGCGACCATGGGTGGTCGCGACGTGACCCGACTCCTGCGACGCGGGCTCCTCCGGACCGCGAGGCTGCACCCCGACGAATCCGTGACGCTGCGCGTGACGCTCCGGCGTACCGCAGACGCTCGGGTCGGGGACGACAGGCTGCTCCGCTTCGGCGCCGCGACGCGGACCGACTCCGACACGGTGCGCCTGCAGGTCAGGATCCGCTGAGCCCTTCGTGACGCCCGGCGGGCGGCGCGGCGACGTACCGTGTCCCCATGCCGGGTGCCGACCGCGACGTCCACGAGTGGTACGACGAGGATCCCGACGACCACGACGACGACACCGCCCCGGCGTGGTTCGCGGGCCAGCACCTCCCCGAGGACGCGCGCCTGATGGGGCTGACGCACCACACCGTCGAAGGCGCGCTGCTCGACTTCGGCGGTCGCCTGGACGCCTCCAAGCCCTGGCACCGGGTCACCGCGTGGGCGCTGCTCGTGGTCTTCGGGATGCCGGTGGTGTTCGCGGTGCTGCGCCTGCGCTACCTGTTCTGACCGAGCTGCCGGGGCCGGTCAGGGCTTGCTGACCTGGAGCATCCCCAGGCACATCTCGTCGGTGGTGCCCTCGCCCCACACGACGTACCGGTCGGGCTGGTCCTCGAAGGACGGCAGCTCGTCGCGCAGCCACTGCACGTGCTTGCAGGTGACCTCCACGGTGTCGCCGGGCAGCAGCGAGACCGGCTCGATGTCGCGGGCGCCCTGGTCGTCGAAGTCCCACACGGGGATGTCGAGCACCGTCTTCTCGCGATCGGTGCCGGGATTGGTGACGACGCGGATCTGCCGCCCGAGCAGGTGCATGTGCCCGCCGGCGGCGTGGATGGTGATCGGCTCGTTGACGGTGCGCGTGCAGCTCTGCACCTGGCCGGGGTCCGGCTCGCCGCCACACAGCAGGTAGAGCACGTTGGCCGTCCGGGACCCATCGGCGCCGAAGCGCTGCAGCACGTCCATCATCGCGGCGTCGCGGTCGCACAGCGGCCCGTCGGCGTACGCCGGGCGGCAGGGCAGCTCGACGGGGGCCGGCAGCAGCATCGTGTGCAGCTCGGTCATGTCGCGGTTCCCGGACGCGAGACGCAGCTGGGCCGCCGACGTGTCCGGTTGGGTGCCGGCGAGCAGGTTGTAGTGGACCTGCATGACGATCCGGGACCCCTGGGCGAGGCGCACGCCGTAGCCGGGCTTGCGGACCGACTCGGTGCCGCCCGGCGCCCAGGCGCCGATCCACGCGGCGTCGTCGACGTTCTGGAAGGCGTCGAGGCCGGTGCCGCCGAAGCAGGTCCACCCCTCGCCGTCGTCCTGGGCGTCCTTCTCCTCCGCCGCGGCCACCTGGTCGGCCGGGACCTGGAACAGGATCACGTGGTGGACGACCTCGGGGTTGCCTGGCTGCACGGT
>NZ_JBFUMD010000296.1:0-4965 GCF_054049555.1 Nocardioides sp. P5_C9_2 | reverse complement strand
GGCCTCGACGCCGCGCGGGAGTCGCTCGCGGACCGCGGCCGCGAGCTCCTCCTGGCTCGTCCCCGGCTCGGCGGTCACCCAGATGTCGGTGAAGGCGTCCTTCCCGTCGAGCAGCAGGCGCTGCGCCGTACGGGTGTCGAAGGCGGCCAGCGTCGATCCGTTGAGGGAGCCGCCCGCCGGGAAGCCGGCGATGCCGACCAGCGTCGGGCGCAGGACCGCCTGGTCCCCGCTGGTGACGAGGTGGACCTCCTCGCCGATGGTGTAGCCCCCCTCGCCGGCGGTGACCGAGTCGAGCACCACCTCGCCGGACTTCGTGGGCGCACGACCGCCGATGATCGCCAGCCCCTCGAGGTCGTGGCCGGCCGGGGCGTCGCTCCAGTTGGCGCCCACGGACGGTGGGCCCTGGCCGCCGACGACCTTGCCGTCCTCGCCGACGACGAAGACGCCGAACGCCGTCACGTTGCCGTCGACGCGGGCCGCGCCGTCCACGCCCTGCAGGCGGTCGACCAGCGAGGAGTCGACGGTGCGGGCGGTCGGCTCGGACTCCCCCGACGTCCCGCCGGGACGGACGACCACGTCGCCCACCGTGGAGGCCATCAGGGCGGTGAAGCTGCGGCTGAGGGTGTCGCTGAAGACGAGGGTGCCGACGACGAAGGCGACACCGAGCACGATCGCGAAGGTGCTCATCAGGAGCCGGACCTTGCGGCCCAGCAGGCTCTTGAGCGCGGTGCGCAGCATCAGTCGGCCACCGGGGCACTCATCCGGGCCATCACGTCGAGCACTCCCTCCCGGTGCGGGTGGCGCAGCTCGTCGACGATGCGGCCGTCGGCGAGGAAGACGACCCGGTCGGTGTACGACGCCGCCACCGGGTCGTGGGTGACCATCACGATCGTCTGCCCGTGGTCGCCCGCACTGCGGCGCAGGAGGTCGAGCACCTCGGCCCCCGACTGCGAGTCGAGGTTGCCGGTGGGCTCGTCGGCGAAGACGATGCGCGGCCGGCCGGCCAACGCCCGGGCGACCGCGACGCGCTGCTGCTGGCCGCCGGAGAGCTGGTTGGGCCGGTGGCTGAGGCGGTCGCGGATGCCGACCGTGTCGATCACCGAGTCGTACCACTCGCGGTCCGGCTTGCGCCGGGCGATGGACTGCGGCAGCAGGATGTTCTCCTCCGCGGTCAGGGTGGGGACCAGGTTGAAGCTCTGGAAGACGAAGCCGACCTCGTCGCGGCGCAGCCGGGTGAGCTGCTTGTCCTTGAGCTTCCCTAGCTCGTGCTCACCGATCCAGACCTCGCCGGACGTGGCGGTGTCGAGCGCGGCGCAGCAGTGCATCAGCGTCGACTTGCCGGAACCGCTGGGGCCCATGATCGCGGTGAACTCGCCCTCGACGAGGTCGAGGCTGACGTCGTCGAGCGCCCGCACGAGCGCGTCACCGCTGCCGTAGGTCTTGGTGAGGTGGCGCACCCGCGCGGCGACGGGTCGATCCCCGGTGGTCGTCATGGGAAAACGATCCCGCACCGCTCCAACTCGTGGCCACCGGGTATCGCCCCGAGGTGACCCCGACCTCCGGCCCCGGCCCCGGTCGCATCGCCGACGCCACCTCCGAACATCTGTTCGATCCGTGGTGTAGCGTCCTGGGCGTGGACTTCCAGTCGACGCTCTTCGACACGGCCGAGGTGCCGGCGGTCTCCCCGCTCGCCCCCGAGCGCCGGATCCTGACCCGCGGCGCCTGGCTCGACGTGCAGCGCAACTGGCTCGCCGCCCCTGACGACGTCCTGACCGCGATGGTCGCCGACGTGCCGTGGCGGGCCGAGCGGCGCCAGATGTACGACCGTGTCGTCGACGTCCCCCGCCTCGTCCACACGTACGCCGTGGGCGAGGCGCTGCCGCACCCGGTGCTCGTCGAGGCCCGGGAGGCGCTCAGCGAGCACTACCTGCCCGAGCTGCGCGAGCGGTTCGTGACGGCGGGCTGCTGCTACTACCGCGACGGCCACGACTCGGTCGCCTGGCACGGCGACACCATCGGTCGCGGCCGCACCCAGGACACGATGGTCGCCATCGTCTCCCTCGGCGACCCGCGCCGCCTGGCCCTGCGGCCGCGCGGTGGGGGCGAGTCGATCTCGGTCACCATGGGCCACGGCGACCTGGTGGTGATGGGCGGCTCGTGCCAGCGCACCTGGGAGCACGCCGTGCCCAAGGTCGCCTCGGCGGGCCCGCGGATGTCGGTGCAGTTCCGCCCGCTCAACGTCTTCTGATCCTGCGCGCACGCGGCGGGGTCCGGGCCGGCGGCCCGCCGGCCGGTCAGCCGGCGTACGCCTCGTCGTACAGCCCGGAGAGCAGCTCGTCCTTGGCCGCGCTCAGCCCGCACAGGCTCACCTGGCCGTCGGAGGCGCTGACGAGGTAGGTGTCGCCCTGCTGGAAGTCGACGGCCAGGAGCAGGTCGACGATCTCGCGGCTCGGGGTGGAGACCCGCACCTGGTCGGTCTCGTCGTCCCCGGTGTACCACTGGTCGACATCGAGGGTCGCGGTCCCCTCACCGACCTCGGTGACGGTGCCCTCGAAGGCGGCGTCCTGGGCGCGGAGGAGCTCCACGCTCGGCATCGCGCAGCGCGCGCCCTCACCCGTGGGGGTCACCTCGAGCGAGGTCACGCTCCCCCCGCCCGAGGTGACCGGGGTGACCTCGGTCGAGGGGTCGGGCCCGTCGACGTCCTGGCCGCACCCGGCGAGCAGGACCGCGCCCGTCAGCACGGTCACGGCCAGTCCTGCGATGCCCCGGGTCGTCCTCATGTCCTGAAGATTCCCACACCGGCCAAGGTCAACGGCGCAGCAACCTCCACAACACGGCGAGCACGACGACGAGGCCGAGTCCCTGCTTCCAGTAGGACCGCGCCAGGACGGGCAGGACGGCGCTGCCGAGGTCGAGGGCCTCGACCGGCGGCGCCGGCCGGGGTGGGGCGGAGGAAGCGGCCGAGGACGAGGGTCGTGGTGGAACCGGCCGCGGAGCGGTCAGGGGTCCCGACTCCGCGGCCGGAGGTACGTCGGCGGCTGCCGCCGCCGGGGCCTGGTCCGGTACGCCGTCCGCCGTCGCCTCGTCGCCGGGTCCGGTCAGCCGCTGCTCGAGGCAGTCGACGAACTGGCCGAGGAGCTTGTCGGAGACGTCCTGCATGACCCCGCGCCCGAACTGCGCCGGCTTGCCGGTGATCGCCAGGTCGGTCTGGACCGACACGTCGGTCGAGCCGGCCGCGTCGGCCATGGTCACCGTGACGTGGGCGCCGGCCGTGCCGTTGCCGCGCTTGTCCTTGCCCTTGGCGTCGACGACGAAGCGCTTGGCCTCCTCGTCCTTCTCCACGAAGGTGCCGCTGCCGTTGTAGACCAGGGCGATCGGGCCGAGCTTGACCTTGACCGAGCCGGCGAAGCTGTCGCCGTCCGCCGAGGTCACCTGGGCACCGGGGAAGCACTCCGCCACGGAGGCGATGTCCTCGAAGTGCGCCCAGGTCTCTTCGACGCCGGTGGGCACGGTGAAGCGGTGCGTCAGCTCCATCCGCTCACGCCCCCGCGGCGGCGAGCACGGCGCGCCGGGTCAGGACCTGGGCGAGGTGGGTGCGGTAGTCGGCCGCGCCGTTGAGGTCGGAGGGCGGGTTGGTGCCCTCGGCGGCGCGGGCGGCCGCAGACGCCACGGCGTCCTCGGTGGCGGGCTGGCCGACGAGGGCCTCCTCGACGCTGCGGGCGCGCAGCGGCGTGGACCCCATGTTGGTCAGGCCCACCCGGGCCTCGGCGATGGTGCCGCCCTCGACCCGGACCGCCGCGGCGACCGCGACGATCGGCCACTGGTGGGCGACGCGCACGAACTTCTCGTAGTGCGCGCCCCAGCCGGTGTGCTTGGGGACCCGGATCTCGGTGAGCAGCTCACCCTCGGCGATCGCGGTCTCGAACAGGTCGACGAAGAAGTCGTCCGCCGCCACGGTCCGGGTGCCGCCCGGGCCGGCGATCACGAACTCCGCCCCGAGCGCCAGGGCGGGAGCCCCGAGGTCGCCGGCCGGATCGGCGTGCGCGAGCGCTCCTCCGAACGTGCCGCGGTGGCGGATCTGGGCGTCGGCGAGCTGGTGCTCGGCCTTGACCAGCAGGGCGGCGTGCTCGCCGACCAGCGGGTCGTGGAGCACCGTGTGGTGCGTGGTCATCGCGCCGATGACCAGCGCGTCGCCGTCCTCCCGCACGCCGCGGATGGCCTCGATGCCGCCGAGGTCGATGACGACCTCGGGGGCGTTGAGCCGCATCCGCAGCACCGGCAGCAGGCTCTGCCCGCCGGCGATGACCTTGGCGTCGTCCCCGTGCTCGGCGAGCGCCGCGAGGGCCTCCTCGACGCTGGTGGGCGCGAGGTACTCGAACTGGGTGGGGATCACTGGTTCGCTCCGTCCGTGCGGTCGGTCTGTCCCTGCATGCCGGTCTCCTCGGTGAAGTGGGGAGCGGCCGCGCCCTGGGTGTCCGTGGTGCCGCCACCGCCGGCGTCGTGGATGGCTCTCCACACGCGCTCGGGGGTGCACGGCATCTGGATGTCGTTGATGCCGAGGTGCCGGATCGCGTCGACGACGGCGTTGACCACGGCCGGGGTCGAGGCGATCGTCCCGGCCTCGCCGACGCCCTTGGTGCCGAGGGTGTTGGTGGTCGAGGCGGTCGAGTTGTGCTGCACGTCGAAGCTGATCGTGTCGGCCGAGGTGGGCAGCAGGTAGTCGACGAAGGAGCCGGACACCAGCGTCCCGGAGTCGTCGTACACCGCCTCCTCCCACAGCGCCTGGGCGATGCCCTGCGCGAGCCCGCCGTGCACCTGGCCCTCCACGATCATCGGGTTGATGATCGTGCCGATGTCGTCGACGCAGGTGTACTTGCGCATCAGGACGCCGCCGGTCTCGGTGTCCACCTCCATCGCGCACAGGTGCGTGCCGTGCGGGTAGTTGAAGTTGACCGGGTCGTACGT
>NZ_JBFUMD010000295.1:0-4980 GCF_054049555.1 Nocardioides sp. P5_C9_2 | reverse complement strand
TCGCCGTAGTTGCCCCAGATGTAGGTCCAGTTGACCAGGAACGAGCCCTCGTCGCTGCCGAAGGTGGTGCCCGCGGTGCCCTCGTTGGACACCGAGAGGTCGGGCGGTGCGGCCTTCGAGTCGGCCAGCTTCTGGATGACCCGGGCGGCCTCCTTGCCCGCGGGGGACGCGATGTCGATCTGGGCGTCGGCGCCCTTGTCGGTCTCCGAGGCGATCTCACCGCCCGCGCCCGAGATCAGGGCGTTGATCCACACGGAGTAGCCCTCGTACTTGTTGGCCTGGACGCCGATCTTCCCGCCGTTGTCGCTGGCGGCCTTGATGATCTGGTCCCAGGTGACCGGCTGGCCCATGTCGATGCCGGCCTTGTCCACGAACGACTTGCGGTACCAGAGCACCTGCGTGTTGGACCAGAACGGTGCCACGACCAGCTGGTCCTCCCAGGTCGCGGCGGCGCTCGCACTCTCGAACGCCTGCGCCTTGAACTTGTCCTGCAGGTCCTGGGGGATCTCGGCCAGGTAGCCGGCGTTGGCGAATTCGGCCGTGAACGGCGGGTCGACGCTCATCAGGTCGATCTCCGGATCCCCCGCGGCGAGACGCCGTGCCAGCTGGATGCGCTGCTGGCTGGAGTCCTGGGGCAGGACCTCGACGTCGATCGAGTACTCGTCGGTCGAGCAGGCCTTGGCAACTGCCTCCTGGCCGCCCGCATCGGGGTTGATGTACCAGGTGAGCTCGGGCTTTCCGCCGTCGTCACCCGAGCACGCGGCGAGCGATGCGGTGCAGACGATCGCGGCCGCGGTGGCCACGACCTTTCGTGATGCCCGACGCCTTGAACGGCGCCCTGAGGGACGGTTCATGCGCTCCTCCTGTTGTGGTGTAGGTCACGTCTAGTCCTTGCGGCGGCATTTGGCAAGGCGGTGCCACCCGTGCGGGGTCTCAATCCCTTAACGGTGGCGGGAGTCGGCGCGGTCCGCCGTGCGGCGGATCGCGTCGACGAACGTGTCGAACAGCTGCTCGGGCATGTCGTGGCCCATGCCCTCGATGAGCAGCAGCTCCGTGCCGGGAACGGCGGAGGCCGTGGCTCGGCCGCCCGAGACGTGGACCATCTTGTCCGCGAGCCCGTGGATCACGAGCGCCGGGATGCCCAGGGAGCGGAGGGCCACCGTGCGGTTGGGCTGCGTGACGATGGCCAGCATCTGGCGCATCACGCCACTGGCGGAGAAGCCGCGGTCGAAGGTCTCCTCGGCCCGTCGGCGCCGGGTCTCGGCGTCGGTGGAGAAGCCGGGGGAGCCGATCACCTTCCACATGGCCGAGCTGGACTGCACGTAGGCCTCACGCCCCGGCCTGCGGGGGGYCACCAGCATCGGCAGCAGCTGGGGGCTCTGCCAGCCGACGGTGCGCCGTCCGGTGGTGGACATGATGCTCGACATGGACAGCACCCGCGCGGGGGCCGTGACGGCCATCGTCTGGACGATCATGCCGCCCATGGAGACGCCGACGACGTGCGCGGCGGCGAGGCCGAGATGGTCCAGCAGGGCCAGGCCGTCACCGGCGAGGTCGTCGAGCGAGTACGGCGTCCGCGCCCGGCCGGTGGTGAACGCCCGGAGGAGCTGGGCGCGTCCGACGCGGGCCCGCACCTTCGTCGAGCGGCCCGTGTCGCGGTTGTCGTAGCGGATGACGAAGAAGCCCGCCCGCGCGAGGCGCTCGCAGAGGTCGGTGTCCCACCACGTCATCGGGCCCCCCAGGCCCATCACCAGCAGCAGCGGGTCGTCGTCGGGGGAGCCGAAGGTCTGGTAGCACAGCTCGATCCCCGGACTGACCGGGGCGAAGAGCTCGTCGGACACCCGCACCTCACCCAAGGGCTGGTCGGGCTCGGAGGGCCGGGCGGTGGACATGCTCCCCAGTCAACAACAGGTGCGGAGGCGAAGGCGGTCGTCCACCCCCAGGTGGGCGATTTGCGTGCCGCATCCCGGGTGCCGGGCGACCCGGACGCTACGTTTGTTGATGTGACCACGACCACACTCGCCGACTTCCTGCGGCCGGAGGGCTTCGAACGCCCCCTGGCCCGGGCGGTGCTGGGTGAGGGGCGAGTCGTGGGCGAGGCCGGACGCTATGCCCTGGCCGCGGTGGGCCACCGCGGGCGGCGGGGTGCGGCGTACTGGGAGCGGACGCTGCCACGCAACGACGACCCCGTGCTGCTGGTCCCGGGCTTCATGGCCGGCGACGGGTCCCTGGGCCTGATGCGCCGGGCACTGGTGCAGCAGGGCTTCCGGGCCTACCGCTCGCAGATCCACGCCAACGTCGGGTGCACCCTCGGCGCCTCAGCGCTGCTCGAGGCGAGGCTGGAGTCGATCGCCCAGCGTCGCGGGTCGCAGGTGCGCATCGTCGGCCACAGCCTGGGCGGGATGCTCGCGCGCGGCGTCGCGGCCCGGCGCCCCGACCTCGTCTCCGGCCTCGTGACCCTGGGGAGCCCAGTGCTGGCGCCCGGTGCCCACCACGTGAGCCTGTCGGCCAGCGTGGCGCTCCTCGTGCGACTCAGCCGCGCCGGGGTGCCGGGACTGATGTCGCAGGACTGCGTCGCCGGCGCCTGCGCGCGCCGCAGCTTCGACGACGGGCGCGCCGCGCTGCCCGCGGGCGTCGACTTCACCGCGATCTACAGCCGTCGGGACGGCATCGTCGACTGGCGGGCATGCATCGACCCGGCCGCGCTGGCGGTGGAGGTGCGGGCGTCGCACGTGGGCATGGCGGTCGACCCGCGGGTCATGACCGAGGTCGTGCGGGCCCTGCGCCCCGGGGCGTCAGTTGTCGAAGTCGATCGCGGAGAAATCGCGTAGCTTCGAGAGCTGGTGCTCGGAGGAGATCCGGCGGATCGTGCCGCTGCGCGAGCGCATGACCAGCGAGTCGGTGGTCGCCCCGTCGGCGCGGTAGCGCACCCCACGCATCAGCTCGCCGTCGGTGATGCCGGTGGCGACGAAGAAGCAGTCGTCCCCGGTGACCAGCAGGTCGGTGTCGAGCACGAAGTCGGGATCGAGGTCGTGGCCGGCGTCGAGGGCCTTCTGGCGCTCGTCGTCGTCCTGGGGCCACAGGCGGCCCTGGATCACACCGCCCAGGCTCTTCATCGCGCAGGCCGCGATGATGCCCTCCGGAGTGCCGCCGACGCCGAGGAGCAGGTCGACCCCGGTGTCGGGACGGGCGGCCATGATCGCGCCGGCGACGTCGCCGTCCTCGATGAACTTGATGCGCGCCCCGGTCTGCCGGATCTCCTCGACGAGCTGGGCGTGCCGGGGGCGGTCGAGCAGCACGACTGTCACGTCGTGGGCCGAGCTGCCCTTGGCCTTGGCCACCCGGTGGATGTTCTCGGCGACCGGCAGGCGGATGTCGACGACGTCGGCGGCCTCCGGGCCGGTGACCAGCTTCTCCATGTAGAACACCGCGGACGGGTCGTACATCGAGCCGCGGGGGGCGACCGCGAGCACCGCGATCGCGTTGTTCATGCCCTTGGCGGTCAGGGTGGTGCCGTCGATCGGGTCCACCGCGACGTCGCACTCGGGACCGGTGCCGTCGCCCACCTGCTCGCCGTTGTAGAGCATCGGGGCGTTGTCCTTCTCGCCCTCGCCGATCACCACGGTGCCACGCATGCCGATGGTGGAGATCATCACCCGCATCGCGTTGACCGCGACGCCGTCGGCGTCGTTCTTGTCACCGCGCCCGACCCAGCGGCCCGCCGCCATGGCGGCCGCCTCGGTGACCCGCACCAGCTCCAGGGCGAGGTTGCGGTCGGGCTTCGGCACGGCGTCGCTCGGCGTCATGGGCGCATGCTAGCGGCCCGCATCGACGTGGCCGTACCGGCGCACGGCCGTGGCCTTCACCGACAGCCACACGTCGCGGCCCGGTGCGAGGTCGAGCTCGGCGGTGGCCTGGGGGGTCACGTCGGCGAGCAGCGGCGGGTCGGTCCCGACGAGCAGGCGTACGGCGTCGCCGTGCTGCTGCGCGCTGGTCACCGGGCCGGACCACGCCAACCGGGCGGAGCCGTCCGGCCGGTGCAGGCTCACGGTGACGTCCTGGGGCCGGAACGAGGTGAACCCGTCGTCGTCGCGCAGGAGGTTGAGACCGACCAGCCGGGCCACGTGCGAGGTGCGGGGGTGGGCCGCCACGTCGTCCGGGGTGCCCTGCTGGGCGACCCGACCCCCGTCGAGCACGACCACGTGGTCGGCCAGGGCCAGGGCGTCGAGCGCGTCGTGGGTGACGAGCAGCGTCACGCCGTCGTAGTCGCGCAGGTGCCGGGCCAGCTCGATCCGCAGCGCCATCGCCACGGTGACGTCGAGGCCTGCCATCGGCTCGTCCAGCAGCAGCAGCCGCGGCTCGGTGGCCAGGGCGCGGGCGATGGCCACCCGTTGGGCCTGGCCGCCCGAGAGCTCGCCCGGGCGGCGGTCGGCCAGGTCGGCGAGCCCCACCCGGGCGAGCCACTGCTCGGCCCGATGCCGGGCCTCGCGGCGCGAGACGCCCCGTGACCGGGGTCCGAACGCGACGTTGTCGCGCGCGGACAGGTGCGGGAAGAGCGCCCGGTCCTGGAAGACCAGCCCCACCTCCCGCTCGCGCGCGGAGCGGGGCAGCAGGTCCAGGTCGTCGAGGCGGGCACGACCGTCGGCGCGCACGAGCCCGGCGAGGGCGTGCACCACGCTGCTCTTGCCCGCGCCGTTGGGACCGATGAGGGCGATGACCTGGCCGGGCCGCCCGACGAAGGCGGCCCGGACCCTGCCGGGCACCTCGAGGTCGACGTCGAGCCCGGTCCCTGACCGGCTCACGGGGTCCCCAGCCATCGGTCCCTCAGGAGGAGCAGCACGGCCAGGGAGAACACGAGCATGACCAGGCTCATGGCCTGGGCGGCGCCCTGGTCGGACTGCCGGCTGACGTAGATGAGGATCGGCATGGTCTGGGTGGTGCCCGGGTAGTTGCCGTTGAAGGTGATCGTGGCGCCGAACT
>NZ_JBFUMD010000294.1:0-4982 GCF_054049555.1 Nocardioides sp. P5_C9_2 | reverse complement strand
GTCGGCATCTGAGCGGTTCTGGCTCAGTTTCGCCTTGCCCTCCACGCGCGTCACCGTGAGTTCGACTCCAACGATGCCCCGCAACTGTCCCTCGATGTAGGGAGCCGGTGCATCGCTGACCTGCCAGGACTGGTCACGCGGCTCCTCGTGCTGAGCGGTCAGGTCCGTCACGGCTGCGTGTAGCCACTTCGGGTCCTCGTGGACCCGAGCCATGCCTGTCAGGTGAACCGCGCTGTAGTTCCAGGTGGGCACGACCTTGCCGTGCTCAGCCTTGGCGGCGTACCAACTCGGGGACACGTAGGCATCTGGGCCCGTCACGATGAGCAGCGCTGGGGTGTCAGTCTCGATCTCGCGCCAGTGCGGGTTCGCCTTGGCGAAGTGGGCGATGACGGTGTCGGCCCTCCATACCACCGGAAGGAACGAGGCAGCCGGGGCGGCGCCGACCCGGCTTGTGACGAACCAGCCCACCCGGACATCGGCAACGAACTTGCGTAGGTCGCCCTCGTCGTCAGCGCGGTTGAACGGTGGCGTGTACATGAACCCGATGCTACGAAGTGGCCGTCGTCTTGACGCAAACCCGTCCGCTCATGCCGATGAGCGCGTTGTCGATGACCACCTGGAGTCTCACCACACTCGGTCCCACCTGTCGTGCCGCGGTGTTCGGGGACATCCCGGGTCTACTCTCCCCGGACCAGGTGATCAACGTCTTCATGCTCACCTGCTGAAGCCGCAGCCGGCGCCGGGTCCGGTCCGCCGAGCGTGGACCAGACCCGGACCTCGGTCGCACGGAGAAAGGACTACCCGTGAAGACCCGTGAGTGGGACCGCCATGTCGCCCCCCGCTTGTTGGAGGCGCTGCCCGAAGGATGGTCCGCACACAACGGCCACCTGTCGACCGTCGCCGCTGACGGCCACGTGGCGTGGCACATCAGCCGGCAGGTCAGCCGGAGCGGCGGCYTCGAGTTCCACGCCGTCATCCAGCCGCTGTACGTCTACTCCACTGCCCTGATCGGCAACTTCGACGAGATCCTCGGGCACGGCGTCAAGGACGTGCGGAGCTTCTTTGTCGCTGACACGCTGGACGAGGTCCCGGTCGACGAGATCGTGTCACTGGCCCGCCGCTTCGCGTTGCCGTACTTCGATCGCTACGGCACGGACCTACGCTCGTTCCTGACGCTGCCCACCGGCTTCGCGCGGTCCCGGCCCGAAGGCCGAGGGACCTGGACGACGGAGGCGTGGACGGCCGGGGCATACAGCCTGCTCGACGAGTGGGTCGAGGCCAAACGTGCGTGGACCAACTGCCTCACCGAGCTGGCGTACTTCGGGGACGACCTTGCTCCCGAGACGCGCCGGCTCGCAGCCCACGGCGCGGACGCCGGTGACAGCGAGCGGAGGTCGGCCCTGGTCGCCCGGCTGCTCGAGAACGAGCGCGAGATGCGGGTCAGGTGGCGCCTGCCCTGAGTGCCAGGGGACCCCACCTTTGCGCCCCCTCATTGCCTGCGGGGCGAGGGAATCATTCGCGCGGGCACGAACGCACTCCTCTGCCGCAGCCGTGAACGTCGGGCGCGGCGAGTGCATCCCATCACTCCTTCACCGGGGGCCTGTCCAGGGGAACGTCCCTGTCGCTGATGCCCCCCGCGATGGCTGCACACACATAGAGCACGCTGGTCAACAGGGACAGGACGAACAAGACCCCCAGCGGGAGGGCGAAGGCGCCGTACTGGGGCTTGTCCAACGACCACGCGACGATGACTTGCATGAGCTGCTTGACGAGGCCGATGGCCACGGCGCCGATCGCGCTCGAGATGAGGCGCGGGCCCCGGTCGGGACGAATGCCGCCGAGGGTGCCCAGCAGGATCCACATGACGAGGGTGTCGATGGCCAGTCCCACGAGCACACCGGCGCCGGCCAGTGCCGCGCGAGTCGATGTGGAGTCCTCTCCGACCGCGTCCAGCAGGGGTTGGGGGAGGCTCGCGGTCAGGCTCGACGAGGCGAACGACACCGCGAGCAGCGGCGTCACGACGAGAAGAATGAGCAGGTGGCGGGCCTTCGCCGCGAGGAAGCTCCTCGGATCGGGTGGGGCTCCGAAGATCACGTGCAGCGAGCTGCTCGCCCCCCGGACAGCGCTGAGCGTGGAGTAGAGCAGAAGCACGAGTCCGACGACCCCCGCAGTCAGACCCGTCGAGCGCAGCTCCTGCGGGTCGATCCCGTTCTCTCCGACCAGGTTCGGCAGTGCGTCGCCGAGGATGTCGGTCAGTCTCTCCGCGAGCTGGTCGGCACCCAGGATCGCGATCACGCCGTACGTCAGGGCGAGCAACGACAGCAGGGACAGGAACAGGTAGTACGCGGTGCCGGACGTGAGGAGCGCGACGTTGGCATGGGAGTACCGGCGCAGTGCCCGGTAGCCGACTCCGCCGACGGCGGTTCGGTCCAGCTTCCTCGCGAAGTCGGGGACCGCTGCTGGCGGCGGGTCGATGGGCGTCCCCGCGATCGGTGGCGGCGCCGCGCCTGATGCCATGCGGACTCCAGATCGTCACGCGCCGTAGGGCCTCGCCAGTGGTTGGCCATCGTAGCCGGGCCGTACGCCGCAGCTCCCTCATCCGCTGTGGACGGTGTCGCCGCACCATGCCGCGACTAGCGTGGCGACGCTCACTGCCCAGTCCGTGGCGCCCAGCCGGGACGGCACATCGCCAGGAGGCCGGGATGCCACGGATCGTGCGTCGCCGACATGATCTGCAGCGCCGGTACGTCGTCGCTCCCGTGGTGGCGGCATGCACCATCCTCGGCCTGACGAGTTGTGGCGACGACGGAGACGGGGACGCCGCCCTGAAGCTCGCCGAGGCCCGGGTCTCGGCGAAGGAGCGGGCCCTCACGGAGGCGAAGGACGACCTGGAGGACAAGGCGGCGGAGTTCTGCGGTGCGACCGCGACGTACATCACTGCACTGGACCGGTACGGCGACGTGCTCACCGAGGGCACGACGACCGTCGGTGATGTCACCGACGCGGGCTCCGACCTGGAGAAGCCGCGTGAGGAGGCCCTGGCAGGAGCTGAGGCGGCGGTCGAGGCGCAGCAGGTCGTCGTCGACACGAAGCAGGAGCTGGCACACGCTCAGGCGGCACTCGCGGCGAGGACGAGCCCGGGGTCGGCGGCCGAGACCGCCTCGACCACCACGAGCAGCGCGAAGCCGATGGCGCCGGCGGCCACGATCAACCGCGTCAAGCAGGCGGAGCAGGAGTTCGGCACCGTCCAGGAGGCCATCTCCGAGGAGACACCGCTGGCGCAGGCCTCGGAACAGTTCAACGCCGCCGCCGTGGCGCTGGAGATGGCGTGGCTGCACCTGTTCGCGGACGCCGGCTGCCTGACCGACGAGCAAGCGGTGCAGGCCGAGGCCGCTGTCCGCGCCTACACCACGGCGCTCCAGCAGTCGTTGCGCGACGCCGGCCACTACGACGGCGAGGTCGACGGTGTGTACGGCCCGGCAACGGTCGACGCCGTCGTCGCGCTGCAGCAGGCCCATGGACTGCCCACCACCGGCACGGTCGACAAGGCAACCGCGGCGGCACTCGAGGGCGAGCTGGCAGCCAAGGGCGGCGCCGTTGCCGAGGAGGCGGTGGCGTCCACGGCGGCGATCCAGCAGACGCTCAAGCTGGCCGGACACTGGGACGGGCCGGTCGACGGAGAGTGGACCCCCGAGCTCACCGAGGCGCTCGCGGAGTTCCAGACCGCGCTCGATGTCGAACCGACAGGCACCGTCGACGCAGCGACCGTCACCGCCCTGCACCAGGCGGTGGCCGAGATGCAGGAGGCTGCCTCCGCGACCACGACGCCGACCGGCACACCCGGCTCCTCCACGGCCACCCCGAGCACCCCGAGCACCCCGAGCACCCCGAGCTCTCCGACGTCGAGCTCGGCGCCCTGACGACGGGGAGACCGGGCGATTCATCCGGAGCGGGGGAGTTCGCAGGCTCCGCACCGCGCCAGCATCGACATGACCCCACCACCTACGAACGGGAGAAATGATGGCAACGCTCACGGTCTGGAAGTTCGACAGCGCGACAGGAGCCGAAGGGGCCACGCACATCCTGCGCGACCTGGCCACCCAGAACCTGATCACCATCCACGACGCCGCGACCGTCAGCTGGGAGACCGGCAAGAAGAAGCCCAAGACCCACCAGATCAACAACCTGGCCGGAGCCGGGGCACTGGGTGGGGCCTTCTGGGGGATGCTGTTCGGGCTGATCTTCTTCGTGCCGCTCCTGGGCGCCGCGATCGGTGCCGCAACCGGGGCACTCGCGGGCTCGCTGAGCGACGTCGGCATCGACGACGGGTTCATCAACAAGGTCCGGGACCAGGTCACCCCGGGCACCTCGGCACTGTTCGTGATGACGTCGGACGCGGTCATCGACAAGGTGCACGAAGCGTTCGCCGAGTCCAGTCCCGAGCTCATCTTCACGAACCTGAGTGACGCTCAGGAGAGCGCCATCCGTGAGGTCTTTGCCGAGCAGGGCTGAGTCCGCCCGGGCAAGCGTCCGCGTCCGTCCACGCCGCGGCCGTCCGCCCAGGAGACCGGCCGATCGGTCGGAGGCAGGGGAGTCCACCGTCCGGTGGGCTCCCCTGACTGCTGTCCAGGAGCAGTCCGTGCCCCGGGCCGGTGGGGACTGATCCGCTAGAGGTCCGCGGCGTCCGGCACCTGCGCCTGCACGGCTCGGAAGACGTTGCCGTGGATGCGATCGGACCCGAGGAGCTCGAGGACGCCGTCGCGGGCCAGGGTCGCCGCCACCCCTGGCTTGAGCCTGGCGAGGCGCAGCGTGAGCCCGGCCCGGTCGGTGAGGCTGATGATCTCCCTCATCTTCGCCGACCCCTGGGAGTCCAGGAAGTTGATCCCCTCGCAGTCGAGCACGATCCCGGTCAGGTCAGG
This sequence comes from Nocardioides sp. P5_C9_2, assembly GCF_054049555.1. NCBI lineage: Bacteria > Bacillati > Actinomycetota > Actinomycetes > Propionibacteriales > Nocardioidaceae > Nocardioides > Nocardioides sp. P5_C9_2. The sequence continues at coordinate 63 of NZ_JBFUMD010000294.1, read as the reverse complement.
CGAGGAGTGGGCCACGGTTCGGATCCGGTCCTCGAGCGCGTCCGCAGTCGCGAAGAACAGGCC
>NZ_JBFUMD010000293.1:0-4991 GCF_054049555.1 Nocardioides sp. P5_C9_2 | reverse complement strand
GCTTCCTGCCGACCAACCTGCGCCGCGGCAGCGCTCCCGACGCGCACGGCGACATGGCCGGCGAGGTGCGGGCCCTGCTCGACGCCGGGGTCGACGGGATCATCACCGACCACCCCGAGGCAGCCCTGCGGGCGGCCCGCGAGCAGCGACCGCCGGTTGTCACTGGACGCGTCACCTGACGTTCACCGTGCGCTCGTGGCCCGGCCGCTCGAGCCCGTTTGGCTCCTGGCCATGACCTCTCGGAAGACCACCCGGGCCGCCGCCGTCGCACTGACCGCCGCCGCCACCACGCTGCTCGTCCCGACGTTCCTCGTCCCCACTGCCGCCCATGCGGGCCCGAGCACCGACCTGGCCGCGGACCCCGTGGTGATCGGTCACCGCGGCGCCTCCGGCTACCGCCCCGAGCACACCCTCGCGTCCTACGAGCTCGCGATCCGGCAGGGCGCCGACTACATCGAGCCGGACCTCGTCTCGACCGAGGACGGCGTGCTCGTCGCCCGGCACGAGAACGAGATCAGCGGCACCACCGACGTCGCCGACCACCCCGAGTTCGCGGACCGCCGCACCACCAAGGTCATCGACGGTCGACCGGTCACCGGGTGGTTCACCGAGGACTTCACCTACAAGGAGCTGCGCACCCTGCGGGCCGTCGAGCGGCTCCCCGACGTGCGGCCGGACAACACGGCGTACGACGGCGAGTACCGGATCCCGACGCTCGACGAGGTCCTCAAGCTGGCCCGCCGCGAGGGGGTGGGGGTCTACCCCGAGACCAAGCACCCGTCCTACTTCGACTCGATCGGCCTCTCCCTCGAGGAACCGCTCGTCGCCGCCCTCGCGAAGCGGAAGATGGACGACGCCGACGACGAGGTGATCATCCAGTCCTTCGAGGTCACCAACCTCCGCGAGCTCGACACGATGGTGGACGTCGACCTCGCCCAGCTCGTCGACGGGTCCGGCGGACCGGCCGACCTGCCGGGCACGACGTACGCCTCGATGGTCACCGCCGCGGGGCTGCGGACGATCGCGACGTACGCCGACGGCGTCGGGGCCGCGAAGAACTGGGTGCTGCCCCGTGACGCGTCCGGCAGCACGGGTGCTCCGTCGACGGTGGTCGACGACGCCCACGCCACCGGACTGGTGGTGCACGTGTGGACGCTGCGCCGCGAGAACCAGTTCATGGCCCGCAACTTCCGGATCGGCACGGACCCGAACGCGCCCGGCGACCTGTACGCCGAGTCCCGGGCGTTCCTCGACGCCGGGGTCGACGGACTCTTCTCCGACAACCCCGACGTCGCGGCGCGGGCCCTGGCCGACTGGCTCGCCGAGAGGGCCTGAGATCAGTCCCTGGTGACCCCTCGGCCGCGGCCGGTCAGCACCACCGCGAGCAGTCCGGCCACGCCGGCCGCCAGCCAGGGGAGCGGCATCAGCCAGCGCAGGTCGTCCGAGGCGATGGTGTCGGACTCGAAGAGCACCCAGATCACGGCGAGACCCAGGAAGGCCACCCCCATCACCAGGTGCCCGACGCTGACGGGGTGCCTGCCGGAGGGGTCGCGGTCCGGCTCGAGGGGCAGGGGCTGCAGCTCGTAGGGGCTCACGGTCTCGTCACCCAGGTGGTCGTTGGTCATCGTCTCGTCCTCACTGCTCGCGCACGGTGACCTGGCCCATGCCCAGGTCCACCTCGATGGTCATGTCGGGGACCTCGTCGCCGCCGTCGACGAAGCCGCCCTGCTGCACGTCGAGACCGCCGCTCTCCTGCCCGAGGACGTCGACGTTGCCGACCCCGGCCGAGGCGTCCACGGTGACGTCCATGCCCCGGGGGACGACGACCTCGATCGCGCCCACCCCGCCGTCGATCGATATCCGTCGGCCGTCGAGGTCCTCCACGTCCCGGACACCGGAGAGGTCCAGGGTCAGCTCGCCGGTCCCGAGGTCGTAGCTGTCGCGCACCTCGGCCGGGGTGGTGGGCGCGTAGGTGAGGCTGGTGCCGTCCCAGTCGCCCGACGCCGTGGCGCCCAGGGTGGCGACGGCGGCGACCAGGCCGACCAGGATCAGGCCGCCGGCGCGTCCCCAGAAGGCGCCGAGCACGAGCATGGCGCCCGTGATGGCCAGGGCCAGGGCGGGGTAGCCCGACGGCGGCACGTCGGTGCCGGCGGCCTCGATCACCCCCAGGGTGCCGACGCCGATCGCGATGAGGGCGAGCGTCGTCCAGAAGAGGATGGGTCCGCGCTTGCGCGGGTTGCGGGGACGGACGTACGCGTTCGGGTCGTACGCCGGTCCGGTGTGCCCGGGGCCGGTCTGCGTGAAGCCCTCGTAGGTCGAGCCCGTGTAGGTCGAGCCGTAGCCCGTCACCGGAGCCGGGACGGTCGGCGGCGTGCCGGGGCCGGCGGCGTCGCGCCGCTGGTTGCGGTTGAGGAACCACAGCACCAGCAGGGCCACCACGACGACCGGCCACGGGAACCAGAAGGCGCCGGCCCAGTCGCCGAGCGCCGCCAGGGCGGCGAGCACCCCGGCGCCGAGCAGCGCGACCTTGCGGCTGCGCTCGTCCAGGCCCAGGGGCTGGTCCGTGGTGCCCTCCTCGGGCACGAGCAGCCAGCCCGCGGCGTACAGCAGCAGTCCCGAGCCGCCGAAGAACACCAGCACCACCAGCGCCACGCGCACGATGATCGGGTCGATGTCGAGGTGACGGGCCAAGCCGCCGGCCACGCCGGCGACGTGACGGTCCTCGACGGAGCGTCGCAGTCGGCCGAGGTCGCGCATCTGCTCGGCGCTCACGCGGGGCCCGCCGGCCAGCGGCGGGGCCGGGGACGGGCCTGCCAGGTCGGACGGCTCGTCCACCGGCGGGTCCGGCGTGGCGTCCGGAGTGGCGTCCGGCGGGGGAGTGGTGGTGTTCATGGCTCCAGCGTGGGTGCTGCGTCGTCGTCGGACCATCGGTGACGACCCTGAATCGTGCTGGTGCCCGGGGGGTCGCACCTCAGGGTCGAGCCGGGGTCGTGCCTCATGGGAACGATCGCCCTGGCCTGCGACGATGGTGTCACGATGAGCGCCCAGCAGTCCGTACGCCGTGCCTACCGCGACACGTCCGCCCCCGTCGCGGGCGGCGTCGCGGCCGGTCTGGCGCGCCACCTCGGCACCCACGTGCTGTGGGTGCGGATCGCCTTCGTCGTGCTCGCCCTCATCGACGGTCTCGGCATCCTGCTGTACGCCGCGCTGTGGGTGTTCCTGCCCGCCGACACCGCCTTCCCCGACGAGGCGCCCGGTCTGGCCAGCGCCCGCCGAGGAGGGCGGCGCCCGCGCCGCGTCGGCCGGCTCGCCAGCGCGGGCCCGGCGATCGCCATCGGCGCCCTGCTCTTCGGCGGGGTGCTCGGCTTCGAGGCGGTGTTCGGCCAGGGCGTGCTGTTCTGGCCGGTGGTCCTCGGGGTGGCCGGGATCGCGCTGCTGTGGCGCCAGGCCGACGAGGCGCAGCGTGAACGGTGGCTGGACTCGTCGGGTCGGATCGACCCCTTCCGTGCGGTGTTCGGCAACGGCGGCTGGGCGGCGTACGCCCGCGTCGTCATCGGCCTCGGGCTCGTCGTGGTGGCCCTCGTCGTCTTCGGCGTCACCACCGGCTCGGTCCGCTTCGCCGGGCCGGTCGTCGTCGCCGGGCTGCTCGGCATCCTGGGGCTGGCGCTGGTGGTCGGCCCGTGGGTGCTGCGCCTGGTCAACGACYTCGGCGCGGAACGGGCGGAGCGGATCCGCACCCAGGAGCGCGCCGACATGGCCGCGCACCTGCACGACTCGGTGCTCCAGACCCTGGCCCTGATCCAGAAGAACTCCGGCGACGGCACCATGGTCGCCCGTCTGGCCCGCGCCCAGGAGCGCGACCTGCGCACCTGGCTCTTCGAGGGGGAGCCCGTCGACGACGCGACCCTGTCCGGAGCCCTGCGCGACCTGGCGGCCTCGGTCGAGGAGACGCACCCGGTGGTCGTCGACGTCGTCACCGTCGGCGACTGTGCCGACTCCGAGGCGGTGCGCACCGTCGCCAACGCCACCCGCGAGGCCGTCGTCAACGCCGCCAAGCACGCCGGCGTCGCCCGCGTCGACGTCTACGCCGAGGTCACGGACGAGGCGGTGGAGGTGTTCGTCCGCGACCGCGGCGCCGGCTTCGACCTCGACGCCGTGGCGACCGACCGTCACGGCGTCCGCAACAGCATCATGGACCGGATGTCGCGCCACGGTGGACGCGCCGAGGTCCGTACGTCGCCCGGTGCCGGCACCGAGGTCCGCCTGCACATGCCCCTGCGCACGAATCCAGCAGCTCGAGGAGAGTCATGACCGAGTCCCCCCGTCCCGTCCGCCCGGTGCGCGTCGTGATCGTCGACGACCACGCGATGTTCCGGGCCGGTGTGCGTGCCGAGCTGGCGGCGGCCGGCACGGGGGAGGTAGAGGTGGTGGCCGAGGCGGCCGACGTCCCCGAGGCGGTGGCCGCGATCCGCGAGCTCCAGCCGCTGGTGGTGCTGCTCGACGTACACCTCCCTGGGGGTGGGGGCGTGGAGGTGATGCGTCAGGCGCCCTCGCCGCAGGCCCGCTACCTGGCGCTGTCGGTGAGCGACGCCGCCGAGGACGTCATCGGCACGATCCGCGGGGGAGCCCGCGGCTACGTCACCAAGACGATCACCGGCCCCGAGCTGGTCGACGCGATCGCGCGGGTCGCCGACGGCGACGCCGTCTTCTCCCCTCGGCTGGCCGGGTTCGTGCTGGACGCATTCGCAGGCTCCATCGACGTCGCGGCCGTCGACGAGGACCTCGACCGGCTCACCGAGCGCGAGCGCGAGGTGATGCGACTCATCGCCCGGGGCTACGCCTACAAGGAGGTGGCCAGGGAGCTGTTCATCTCCGTCAAGACCGTCGAGACGCACATGTCCTCGACGCTGCGCAAGCTCCAGCTCTCGAGCCGTCACGAGCTCACCCGGTGGGCCTCGGACCGCCGGCTCCTGTGACCGACCCGATTGACA
>NZ_JBFUMD010000292.1:0-4998 GCF_054049555.1 Nocardioides sp. P5_C9_2 | reverse complement strand
ACGTGGCCGTGGTCATGGACGGCAACGGTCGTTGGGCCAAGGACCGGGGGCTGCCGCGCACCCGGGGGCACGAGCAGGGTGAGCACTCCCTCTTCGACGTCGTCGAGGGTGCCATCGAGATCGGCGTCAGGGCGATCTCCGCCTACGCCTTCTCCACCGAGAACTGGTCGCGCTCGCCCGACGAGGTCCGCTTCCTGATGGGCTTCAACCGCGACGTCATCCGCCGGCGCCGCGACGAGATGCACGAGCTGGGCGTACGGGTGCGCTGGGCCGGGCGCGCTCCACGGCTGTGGAAGTCCGTGGTCAAGGAGCTGAAGGTCGCCGAGGAGCTGACGCGCGACAACGACGTGCTGACGCTGACGATGTGCGTCAACTACGGCGGCCGCTCGGAGCTGGTCGACGCCGCCCGCTCGATGGGTCGCGAGGTGGCAGCGGGGCGCCTCGACCCGGACAAGATCGACGCCAGGACCTTCGCCCGGCACCTCTACGTCCCGGAGCTCTCCGACGCCGACCTGGTGTGGCGGACCTCGGGGGAGCAGCGACTGTCGAACTTCATGCTGTGGCAGGCGGCGTACAGCGAGCTGGTCTTCACCGACGTGCTCTGGCCGGACGTCGATCGCCGCCACCTCTGGGCGGCCGTCGAGCAGTACGCCCGCCGCGACCGCCGCTACGGCGGGGCCCTGCCGAACCAGCCCTGAGCCCTCCCCGGCCCCCGGGGCTCTCGTCGCGGCCGCTCGTTGCGGCCGCTCGTCGGAGTCCCGGGGAGCGGTGAGCAGCCCACATTGTCGGGCGGTGGAATGTGGCGGGCTGACCGCCCGAGTCGCGTGTCTTCCGAGGCGCGCCGGGCCTGGGTGAGCAGGCCACCTTCGTGGACCGTGGAATGTGGGTGGCTGACCGCTCCGCTCGGCGCCCCGGCCCCGCGGCGGCGCCCCGGCCGGGGTCACCGCTCATGCGGCGTACGCGTGCCGCGCGGGGTCAGTGCCGGGGGCAGGTGCCGAAGATCTCCAGTGTGTGCGAGACGTCGGCGAAGCCGTGCTCGGCGGCCATGGCGTTGGTCCAGCGCTCGACGGCCGGGCCCTCGATCTCCACCGTGGCGCCGCACTCGCGGCACACGAGATGGTGGTGGTGGGTGCCCGAGCAGCGGCGGTAGACGGCCTCGCCGTCCTCGGTACGCAGCATGTCGACCTCGTGGGACTCGCTGAGCCGCTGGAGGGTCCGGTAGACGGTGGCGAGGCCGACCTTGGCGCCTCGCCGTTCGAGGAGCTCGTGGATCTCCTGGGCGCTGCGGAAGTCGTCGAGCGACGCCAGCGCCTCGGTCACCGCGATCCGCTGGCGGGTGGGACGCAGGGGTTGGGGCTGCGGGTCAGTGCTCGTCATAGTGCTCTCCGTGGGGGGCGTGCCGGTGCCCGTCGTGGACGTAGTCGACGTGGTCGCCGTGCCGCACGGCGGGGTGGCCGCAGGCGTCGCCGTGCAGGTGGGCGTGCTCGCCGTGGTCGTGACCGGTGTCGTCGCCCGCGTCGTGTCCGGCGACCCGGTGCGCCTCCGGAGCGCCCGGCTCCTCGAGGGTCAGGATCGGGAAGGGTTTCGTGAGGCGTCGGCGCCGGCGCAGCCAGACCCCCACCGGCCAGGTCGCGGCGAACATCGCCAGCGCCAGCAGCACGATCGAAGGACCGGGGGCCACGGTCGCCCGGGCCGACAGCCAGGCGCTGAGGACCAGTCCGCCGACGGCCGCGAAGCCGCCGAGCACCATCGCCGCGAGCAGCGTCGAGCGGAAGGACCGCGCGAGCTGCTGGGACGTGGCGACCGGCACCACCATCAGCGCCGACACGAGCAGCAGGCCGACGGTGCGCATCGCGACGGTGACGCTCACCGCGGCCAGCACGGCGACGAGCAGGTTGTAGGAGCGGACCCGGAGCCCGGCGACCCGGGCGAACTCGGGGTCGGAGGCGACGGCGAAGAGCTGGGGGAGGAGGCCGAGCGTGAGGGTCAGGACGACGACGGCCAGGCCGGCGGTGTACCAGACCTCGGTCGGGCTGATGCTGGTGACCGAGCCGAAGAGGTAGACCTGCAGGCTGGCGGCCCCCTCGCCGGCGAGGCCGGTGATCAGGACGCCTCCGGCCAACCCGCCGTAGAAGAGCAGGGCCAGGGCGACGTCGCCGTTGGTGTGCCCCTGCTCGCGGATCACCTCGATGAGCACGGCACCCAGGATGGCCACGACGACCGCCGTCCACGTGGGTGACGTCCCGGTCAGCAGTCCCAGCGCGACGCCGGTGACGGCGACGTGCCCGATGCCGTCCCCGAGGAGGGCCAGTCGCCGCTGCACCAGGAAAGTGCCGATCGCGGGGGCGGCGAGACCCGTCAGCAGCGCGGCGAGCAGGGCACGCTGCATGAAGTCGTGGCGCAGGAGGTCGAGCAGCTCGGCGAGGCTCATCGTCCATCCCCCCGGTCGTCGTGGGACAGCGTGTCGAAGGGCGATCCGACGTGGGGCACGTGGTCGTGCCGGGCGTCGACCGGGTGGTGGTGGCCGTGCACGTCCTCGTGCGACAGCGGGGGGCCGTCGTACGCGATCCGGCCGTCGCGCATGACGACGGCCCGGTCGACGAGCGGCGCGAGCGGCCCGAGCTCGTGCGCGACGAGGACGACGGTGGCACCGCGTCCCGACAGGGTGCCGAGCGCGTCGGCGAGGGCCTGCTGGTTGGGCAGGTCGACGCCGGCAGTCGGCTCGTCGAGGAAGAAGAGCTCGGGCTCCCCGGCCAGCGCGCGGGCGATGAGGACCCGCTGCTGCTGACCGCCGGACAGCGTGGAGACACCGTCGCCGGCCTTGCCGGCGAGCCCGACGACCTCGAGGGCGTCGTCGATGGCCGCGCGGTCGGCTCGGCTCGTGGGCCGCAGCAGGCCGCGGCGGGTGAGCCGCCCGGAGGCCACGACCTCGCGCACGCTGGCCGGCACGCCGCCGGTCGCGGTCCCGCGTTGCGGGACGTAGCCGATCCGGTGCCGGGAGCGGAAGTCCGACAGCGGGGTGCCGAAGAGGAGCACGGAGCCCTGGGTGAGGGGCCGCAGCCCGGTGAGGGCGCGCACCAGGGTGCTCTTGCCGGAGCCGTTGGCCCCCATCAGGACCACGAACTCTCCCTCGTGCACGACGAGGTCGTTGCCGCGCAGGACCGGTCGGCCGCCGATGGCGACGGTCACGTCCCGGGCCTCGACGACCACGGGGCCGGCGACGTTCAGCATCCGTTGGCCAGCCGGAGAGCGGCGAGGTTCTGCTGCACGAGAGCAACGTAGTCGCCCGCGTCGTCACCCTCGCCCGGTCCTTCGAGGGGGTCGAGCACGGCGGTCTGCACACCCGTGTCCGACGCGAGGCTCTCGGCCATGGCCGCCGAGGCGAGGCGCTCGGAGAAGACGGTGGTGATGCCCTCCTGCGCGATCAGGTCCTGCAGGTCGGCCAGCACGGCCGGCGTGGGCTCGGCGTCGGGGGAGAGCCCGGTGATCGCCTCGAAGTGCAGGCCGTAGCGCTCGAGGTAGCCGAACGCCTCGTGGGTGACGACCACGGTGCTGCGCTCGCACCGGGCCAGCCCCTCGGTGAAGTCTGCGTCGAGCCGCTCGAGCTCGGTGCGCAGGTCCTCGGCGTTCGTGCGGTACGACGCCGCGCCGTCCGGGTCGACCTCGGCCAGCCCGCCGGCGACCGCGTCGGCGAGATCGGCCATCAGCAAGGGGTCCTGCCAGAAGTGCGGGTCGGTGTCCCCGTGGTCGTGGCCGTCGTCGGCACCGTGGTCGTCGGCACCGTGCTCGTCGGAGGACTGCGTGTCGCCCGCGTGCTGCTCCTCGAGCGAGCGCAGGTCCAGGACCTCGGCGGCGTCGACGACGACGCCCTCCGCGACGGTGTCCACGGCGTCGTCGACGGCCGGCTGGAAGCCGCTCTCGAAGACGACGACGCCTGCGTCCTCCAGATCGGCCGTCTGCGCGATGCCCAGCTCGAGGTCGTGGGGCTCGCCACCGGGCCGCGTCAGGTTGGTGACCTCCCAGTCGCTGCCGGCCACCTGCTCGGTGACCCACGCGAGGGGGAAGAAGGCGGCCACGGCCCGGCGCTGGGACCCTTCGGCGGAGGAGCCTCCGGGGGCGCCGCACCCGGCCAGGACCAGGGCGCCGACCGCGACGACCGGGACGACACGGGGGAGGACACGCGGAGCCAACATGAGAACGATTCTCAGCAAGATGAGAACGGTTGTCAACTCGATGCACGAGCGGAGGGGACGGTCCCTATGATCGGCGGGTGCTGGTCGTCTCGAGGTTCCGTGTCCCCGCCGCCGACGCCGACGGCTTCCGTGCCGGTCTCGACGCCGCCCACGCCGCGCTCGCCGCCCGGCCCGGATACCTCGCCGGCACCGTGGGCCGCAACGTGGACGACCCGGAGCTCTGGGTGCTCTCCACCCGCTGGGAGCACGTCGGCGCCTACCGTCGCGCGCTGTCGTCGTACGACGTGAAGCTGCACGCCGTGCCCACCCTCAGCCGGGCGCTCGACGAGCCGAGCGCCTACGAGGTCGTGGAGCCCGGCGGCGACCTCAACGTCGACATCCCGCGCGCCTGATCTCCGGCATCAGGACAGCGTCAACGCGAGGCCCGTGGGCATCAGGGATGCATCAAGACGGGTGGGGAGCAGGCTCTTCCGGTCGTAGGAATGAGCCATGCCCGATCTCTTCTTCACCCTGCTCGTGGTCGCGTTCTTCGTCGGCCTCGCCCTCCTCGCCAGGAGGCTCGACCGGTGAGCTCCGTCCTCCCCGCGCTGCTCCAGGTCGCCGTCCTGGGTGGCCTGCTCGCGCTGACCGTGCCGCCGATGGGGCGCTACCTGGCGTACGTCTACGAGAGCCCCCGGCACCTCGCCGGTGAGCGGCTGGTCTACCGGCTGACCGGGGTGGATCCCGACGCCGACCAGCACTGGCGCACCTACCTGACCTCTGTCCTCGGGTTCTCACTGGTGGGCGTCCTCGCGCTGTACGCCTT
>NZ_JBFUMD010000291.1:0-5058 GCF_054049555.1 Nocardioides sp. P5_C9_2 | reverse complement strand
GGCCGGCTCTGCGGGCCCCGACATGGCGGGCGCCGGCGTGGCCGGCGGGCGGGGCGGCGGGCGTGCTCGCGCGTCGGGACCGGCGGGGACGCAGCAGCTCCACGGCCAGCACCAGCAGCAGCATGCCGGCGCCCGCGACGCCCAGGGCGGCGACGTACGCCCCCTCGACCGTGATCCCGAACGACACCGCCGTGGGGCCGACGCCGCCGAGTGGCGCGATGACCCACTGCACGGCGGAGGTGCTGCGGTCGAGGGCGAGCTCCTGCGGCCCCGTGCCGCTCATGGACCGGGTCCAGAAGGCGGCGTCCTCGGGGTGCTGGCGACGACCCGCGCCGACCTCGCTCGCGACGACCCCGGCGCCGGTGATGCCCTCGAGACGCACGCGGGGTGAGCCGCCGACGAAGTCCGCCACGTCGACCGGGTGCGCGGTCCCGAGGAAGACGCCGTCCGGCGCCTCGGCCCGCAGGGTCACCGTGACGCCGTCCCAGGCGAGCAGGCCCGGCGCGGTGAGCACGGGCCGGCCGTCCGCGCCCAGGGCGGCCGGCCGGGTGAAGACGGTGTCGTCGGAGCCGACGTACGCCGCGGCGCCCGCGCCGGCGAGGAGGAGCGCGAGCCCGAGCAGGGCCACCACGATCCTCCCGAGTCGACGCACGTCGGGATCATCCCAGTCGGCCGGAGCGGGCGTGTCAGGTGGTGCTGCCAGACTCTGCGGGTGGAGATCGCCCTGTTCCTCGTCGCTCTCGTGGTCGTCGTCCTCGCCGGGACGGCCCTGGCCGAGCGGTTCGACCTGCCGGCCCCCCTGATCCTGATCGTCGTCGGCGTCGTGGGCACCTTCCTGCCGTTCGTGCCGGAGGTGCGCCTCGAGGCCGAGGTGGTGCTCCTCGGCTTCCTGCCGCCGCTGCTGTACGCCGCCGCGCTGCAGACGTCGCTGGTCGACTTCAACGCCAACCGCCGCTCGATCCTGCTGCTGTCGGTCGGGCTCGTGCTCTTCACCGCGTTCGGCGTCGGTGCCGTCGTGCACTGGCTGGTCCCGGCGATCTCCTGGCCGCTGTCCATCGCCGTCGGCGCGGTCGTGGCGCCGCCCGACGCGGTCGCGGCCACCGCCATCGGGCGGCGGATCGGGCTGCCACGGCGGATCGTGACCATCCTCGAGGGCGAGTCGTTGCTCAACGACGCGACCGCCCTGGTCACGCTGCGCACCGCGCTGGCCGCCAGCTCGGTGGGCGTCGCGGCGCTCGAGGTAGGACTGGACTTCCTGTGGGCCTCGGTGGGTGGCGCGCTGCTCGGCTTCGGCGTRTTCGTCGTCGTCGCCAAGCTCCGCCACCTGGTGACCGACCCGCTCATGGACACCGCCATCTCGCTGGTGACCCCGTTCGCGGCGTACCTCCTCGCCGAGGAGCTGCACTCCTCGGGCGTCATCTCGGTGGTGGTGACCGGCCTGCTGCTGGGGCACAAGGCGCCGCTCATCCAGACCGCCCAGTCGCGGATCGCGGAGCGCATCAACTGGCGCACCATCGCCTTCCTGCTGGAGAACACCGTCTTCCTGCTCATCGGCCTCCAGGCCCGCTGGATCCTCGAGGGGGTCGCCGAGAGCGAGCTCTCGGGCGAGCTGATCGCGCTCGTGTGCGCGGCGGCGCTGGTCACCACGGTGACGCTGCGGATGGTGTGGGTCTTCGCCACCCGCTACCTGCTGGTGCGACCCGGCCCGGACCCCGACAGCGGGCAGCTGCCGCCGTGGCAGTACACCTTCGTCCTCGGCTGGGCGGGCATGCGCGGGGTGGTCACGCTGGCGGCGGCCTTCGTGATCCCCGAGGACACCGAGCACCGCGAGGTGCTGCTGCTGATCGCCTTCACCGTCGTGGCCGGCACCCTGTTCATCCAGGGGCTGTCCCTGCCGTGGGTGGCCCGCACCCTGCGCGTCCCCTCACCCGACCCGCTGGACGACGCCCTGGCCCGCGCCTCGGTGCTGCAGCAGGCGTCCAAGGCCGGCTTCAAGGAGCTCGACCAGCTCGACACGGAGGACCCGCACGGAGTCCTGGACCTGATCCGCCAGCGGGTGGAGCAGCGCAACTTCGCGGCCTGGGAGCGGCTGTCGACCACCGCGGGCCAGGAGTCGCCCAGCGACCTCTACGCCCGCGTCCGGCTGGCCATGATCAACGCCGAGCGGGGCCGGGTCCTCGAGATCCGCAGCACCGGCACGGTGGCCAGCGACGTCATCCGCGAGGTGCTCGCGGTGCTCGACGTCGAGGAGTCGATGCTCGACGTGGCCACCGCCGACGATGAGGAGCGCGAGGAGGGGCGCAACGCCCGGCTCGTGCGTGGCGCCACCTGCGCCCACCTCGACCAGACCCCGGCCCAGCCGCCGACGTCGCTGAGCGACGACCTGGTCTGCGCGCAGTGCGTCGAGGCCGGCGTCCACTGGGTCTCGCTGCGCCGCTGCCTGACCTGCGGCCTGGTCGCCTGCTGCGACTCCTCGCCCTTCCGGCACTCCACCGAGCACTTCCACGAGACGACGCACCCGGTCATGCAGTCCGCCCAGCCCGGCGAGGACTGGCGTTGGTGCTACGTGCACCACCTCACCGGCTGAGCGGTACGGCGTTCGGCTGGGCCCGTGACGCTGTGCTCGTGAAGCTGTGGCGAAGTCCCCGCTCGGGCGGGGACTTCGCCACCGGGTCCCGTCGGCCCGAAATGCGGCGACGCGCCGCCCCGCCGGAGCGGGACGACGCGTCGTACGTGGTGCGGAGGAGCAGCGGCCCGGAGGCCGGGAGGTCAGGCCTGCCAGACCCGGATCCAGTCGACGCTCATCGACTGGGGCAGCTTGCTGTCCTTGCCGATCTTCGAGATCTCGTAGTCCGAGGCGAGCATGCTCAGGATCGGGTACTGCGGCTGACCGGAGACGCCGACCTTGGTGCGGTAGGTCTCCTGACCGTCGATGCGGAAGATGTAGACGTTGGGGGTCCACTCGACCGAGAACACGTGGTAGTTCTTCGACCAGCCGTCGCCCTTGCTGCTGAGGAAGGACTTGGAGTCCTTGATCCAGGAGCCGGTCTTGACGCCCTGGCCCTTGCCGTTCTTGGAGTAGACGAAGGACGTCAGGCCCCCCTCGGGGTGCTTGTCGCCGAAGTACTCGATGACGTCGATCTCGGCACCGGTCAGGCGCGGGTCGTTGGCACCCACGACGCTGGAGGCGGGCTGCATCCAGAACGCGCCGTGCTGGCCGCGGCTCTTCTGGAACTTGATGCGCGCGGCGGCGAAGCCGTACTTGAACGAGAAGCCGCCCTGGGTGCCGATGTGGCCGTTGAGGCGGTAGGCGAACTTGCCCGTGGACTTGCCGTCCTTCTTGGCGACGCACTTGTCGGACCGCGCGGGGTCCTTCATGACGCTCAGCCGGGCGGTGCCGCCGGTGACCTTGACGGCGCGCGCGTCACCCTTGGAGCAGGCGCGCAGGCTCTCGGGCTCGTAACCGCTGCCCCGCTGGTTCCAGACGGGGTTGAGGGTGGAACCGGAGAACTCGTCCGTCCAGGTCGGGGTCAGCCAGCGTCCGGTGCTGACCGACTTGCTCTTGCCGGCCTTGGAGCCCTTGAACGCCATCGCGGTGGCGCGGTAGGTCAGCGCGACGCCGCCCTTGGAGATCGGGGCGGCGAAGTTGGCGAGACCCTTCTTGGTGGTCTTGGCCTTCTTGACGGTCTTCCACTTGCTGCCCGACTGGACCTGCAGCGCGACAGTGCGACCGGGCTTGCCCGGCTTGACGGTGGCGGTCAGGCCGGCCTTGGCCGAGTTGGCGGAGGCGGGGCGCTTGCCCTGCGCGACGATCTGGGGCAGGGCCACCAGGCTCACGCGGGTCTTCTTGGCGCGACGCTCGCTCACGGAGGTCGAGACGGAGTCGTTGGTGTCAGCACTCGAGGAGCTGGTCTGCGTGACCAGGATCATCGAGGCGGGCATCAGCAGCGCGAGCAGGGATCCTGCCAGGGCGCGGCGTCCAGACATGGGTTCTCTCAATCGGTCGGGTGCGGTTGTCATTCCCCCACTGCACTCGAGGGCGAGAACACCTTAACTTTGATCGCCTGAACATCCGCATCGAACGCACGGACCGGGCGTGGCCGTCCGCATTGCGAAACCTGCCTACTGTAGGGAGATGCGCCTCACGAAGTTCGGTCACGCCTGCGTCCGCATCGAGCACGAGGGGGCCGTCGTGGTCCTCGATCCGGGGGTCTTCAGCGAGCCCGAGGCCCTCGACGGGGCCACCGGCGTGCTCATCACCCACGAGCACGCCGACCACGTGCACCCGGAGCTGCTGCGTCGCTCCGACGCGCCGATCTGGACGATCGAGGCGGTGGCCCGCCTGCTGCGCGAGCAGGCGCCCGACGTCGCCGAGCGGGTCCGCGTCGTGCGACCCGGCGTGCACCTGGACGTGTCCGGTCTTGCCGTCGAGGTGGTGGGGGAGAAGCACGCGGTGATCCACCCCGACTACGACCGGTTCGACAACTCCGGCTACCTGCTGACCGTGGGCGAGGAGTCGGTCTACCACCCCGGCGACGCGCTGACCGCCCCCGGACGACCGGTGGACCTGCTGCTCGCCCCGGTGAGCGCGCCGTGGCTCAAGGTCAGTGAAGCGGTCGACTTCGTCCGCGAGGTCGGGGCGCCGCGCTCGCTGGGTATCCACGACCGGGTCTACAGCGACATCGGCCTCGACATGGTGGCCTCGCACATGGGCAACCTGCTGCCCGAGGGCCAGGAGTACCTGCGCCGCCAGCCGGGCGAGGACCTCTGAGTCAGATCCGACCCGACAGCGCGTCGCGGACCGGGACGAACTTGGCCTGCGCCTCGGCCAGCTCCGCCTCGGGCTCGGAGCTGCCGACCACGCCGCAGCCGGCGAACAGCCGCACCGTCGACCCCCGGACCAGGGCCGAGCGCAGCGCGATGCCCCACTCGCCGTCGCCGGTGGCGTCGATCCAGCCCACCGGACCCGCGTAGCGGTCGCGGGCCATGCCCTCGATCTCCCCGATCAGCGCGACCGCCTCGGGGGTGGGGGTGCCCCCGACCGCGGCCGAGGGGTGC
>NZ_JBFUMD010000290.1:0-6600 GCF_054049555.1 Nocardioides sp. P5_C9_2 | reverse complement strand
GCTGGGCACCTTCCTGGCCGTGGGCTCGCTGACCGGCGCCCTGGTGGCGGCCGGTCGCACCCGGGTGCGGCACCGGCTGGTGATCGGTGCCGGGCTCGTCTTCGGCACTGTGGTCACCATCGCGGGCCTGATGCCGTCGTACCTCACCTATGCCCTGGTCACGCCGCTCATCGGGCTCAGCGCGCTCACCCTCATCACGAGCGCCAACGCCTACATGCAGCTCAACACCGAGCCGGGGATGCGCGGACGGGTGATGGCGCTCTACATGATGATCTTCATGGGCGGCACGCCCGCGGGCGCACCGGTCATCGGCTGGATCGGGGAGACGTTCGGCGCCCGGTGGACCCTGGTGCTCGGCGGCCTGCTCACCATCGCCGGCGTCAGCCTCGCCACCCTGGTCTTCGCGCGTGCCCAGGGTGTCTCGGTGATCCCGCGCCGCACGCCCGCCCTGAGCGACGCCGCCGCGGGTCGAGCGGCCGGTTGAGGGGCCGGCCGACCCCGTCCATGGCGTTTTGACCCTCCTCGGGGCGGCCGGTAGATTGACTCCTCGTGTTTGGCCTGCCCTCAGGCCTGTCCGGCTCGGACCGGCGGGGGGCCCATCCACGACAGCGCACAGCACGTCGTGCGCCGGGCACCACCGCTCCTGAGCGGCAGTTCCCGACCACTACCGCCTCGGCAGGTCGCCGTTGCGAGAGATACACCAAGAAAGGGAACCACTCGGTGCCCACCATCAATCAGTTGGTCCGCAAKGGCCGTCAGGACAAGGTGTCGAAGTCCAAGACGCCTGCCCTGAAGGGATCTCCGCAGCGCCGCGGCGTCTGCACCCGCGTCTACACCACCACCCCCAAGAAGCCGAACTCCGCCCTCCGCAAGGTCGCCCGCGTGCGCCTCAGCTCCGGCGTCGAGGTCACGGCCTACATCCCGGGTGTCGGTCACAACCTGCAGGAGCACTCGATCGTGCTCGTGCGCGGCGGCCGCGTGAAGGACCTTCCCGGTGTCCGCTACAAGATCATCCGCGGCACGCTCGACACCCAGGGTGTCAAGAACCGCAAGCAGGCCCGCAGCCGCTACGGCGCGAAGAAGGAGAAGTAATGCCTCGCAAGGGTCCCGCTCCCAAGCGCCCCCTCGTCGTCGACCCGGTCTACGGCTCGCAGATCGTCACGCAGCTGGTCAGCAAGGTCCTCCAGGACGGCAAGAAGCAGGTTGCGCAGCGCATCGTCTACACGGCGCTCGAGGGCTGCCGTGAGAAGACCGGCACCGACCCCGTCGTCACGCTGAAGCGCGCGCTCGACAACGTCAAGCCGGCCATCGAGGTCAAGTCCCGCCGCGTCGGTGGTGCGACCTACCAGGTCCCGATCGAGGTCAAGGCCAACCGCAGCACGACGCTGGCCCTGCGCTGGCTCGTCGGCTACGCCGCCGACCGCCGTGAGAAGACCATGGCCGAGCGCCTCATGAACGAGATCCTCGACGCGTCCAACGGCCTCGGTGCCGCTGTGAAGAAGCGCGAGGACACCCACAAGATGGCCGAGTCCAACACCCCGCCACCCACCGCCCACCAACTTTTTTCGAGGGACTGAGACCCAACAGTGGCTGTCGACATCACCACCGACCTCAACAAGGTCCGCAACATCGGCATCATGGCGCAYATCGACGCCGGYAAGACSACMACGACCGAGCGCATCCTCTTCTACACCGGTATCTCCTACAAGATCGGTGAGGTCCACGACGGCGCCGCCACGATGGACTGGATGGAGCAGGAGCAGGAGCGTGGCATCACGATCACCTCTGCTGCGACCACCTGCTGGTGGAAGAACCACCAGATCAACATCATCGACACCCCCGGCCACGTGGACTTCACGGCCGAGGTCGAGCGCTCCCTGCGGGTCCTCGACGGCGCGGTCGCGGTGTTCGACGGTGTCGCCGGTGTCGAGCCGCAGACGATGACGGTGTGGCGCCAGGCCAACAAGTACTCGGTCCCCCGCATGTGCTTCGTCAACAAGCTCGACCGCACGGGCGCGGACTTCTTCCGCTGCGTCGACATGATGGTCGAGCGCCTCAACTCCACCCCGCTGGTCCTCCAGCTCCCGATCGGTGCCGAGTCCGACTTCCTCGGTGTCGTCGACCTCGTCGGCATGCGTGCCCTGACCTGGCGTGGCGAGACCACGATGGGTGAGGACTACGAGGTCGAGGAGATCCCGGCCGAGCTCGCCGAGCAGGCCGCGGAGTACCGCGAGAAGCTCATCGAGACGCTGGCCGAGGCCGACGACACGATCATGGAGAAGTACCTCGAGGGCGAGGAGAGCTTCACCGTCGAGGAGCTCGAGGCGGCCATCCGTCGCGCCACCCTGGCCGACAAGCTCAACCCGGTCCTGTGCGGCACCGCGTTCAAGAACAAGGGCGTCCAGCCCCTGCTCGACGCCGTCGTGAAGTTCCTGCCCTCGCCGCTCGACATCGACGGCATCCAGGGCCACTCGCCCAAGGACGAGGACGAGGTCATCGTCCGCCAGCCGTCCGACGACGAGCCGTTCTCCGGCCTCGCCTACAAGATCGCCTCCGACCCGCACCTCGGCAAGCTGATCTACGTCCGCGTCTACTCCGGCAAGCTCGAGGCCGGCGCGTCCGTGATCAACTCGGTCAACGGTCGCAAGGAGCGGATCGGCAAGGTCTACCAGATGCACGCCAACAAGCGTGAGGAGATCGCGTCGGTCGGCGCCGGCCAGATCGTGGCCGTCATGGGCCTCAAGGACACCAAGACCGGTCACACGCTCTCCGACCCGCAGCACCAGGTCGTGCTCGAGTCGATGACGTTCCCGGCCCCGGTGATCGAGGTCGCCATCGAGCCCAAGACCAAGAGCGACCAGGAGAAGCTGGGCACCGCGATCCAGCGCCTCTCCGACGAGGACCCCACCTTCACGGTCAAGGCCGACGAGGAGACGGGCCAGACGATCATCGCCGGCATGGGCGAGCTCCACCTGGAGATCCTCGTCGACCGCATGAAGCGCGAGTTCCGCGTCGAGGCGACCGTCGGCAAGCCGCAGGTCGCCTACCGCGAGACCATCCGCAACAAGGTCGAGAAGCACTCCTACACCCACAAGAAGCAGACGGGTGGCTCCGGCCAGTTCGCCAAGGTCGTCATCGACCTCGAGCCGAACATCGACCCGGAGACCGGCACCGGCGCGGGCTACGAGTTCGTCAACTCCGTCTCCGGTGGTCGTGTCCCCAAGGAGTACATCCCCTCGGTGGACCAGGGCGGCCAGGACGCCATGGAGTTCGGCGTCCTCGCCGGCTACCCCATGGTCGACGTCAAGTTCACGCTCCAGGACGGCGCCTACCACGACGTCGACTCCTCGGAGCTGGCGTTCAAGATCGCCGGGAACCAGGCGTTCAAGGAGGCTGCGCGCAAGGCCAAGCCGGTCCTGCTCGAGCCCATGTTCGCCGTCGAGGTCACCACCCCGGAGAGCTTCCTCGGCACCGTGATCGGCGACATCAACTCCCGCCGCGGCCAGATCCAGGCCCAGGAGGAGCGTCACGGGGACATGGTGGTCAACGCCCTTGTGCCCCTGTCCGAGATGTTCGGGTACGTTGGCGACCTGAGGTCCAAGACCTCCGGCCAGGCGTCGTACTCCATGGAGTTCGACTCGTACGCCGAGGTTCCCTCGAACATCGCCGAGGAGATCGTCAAGAAGGTCCGCGGCGAGTAGTCGCCCCGGGCCCTCGGCCCCGCACCACCCGTTCCACACCCACGATTTCACGTACAAAACCAACCAGGAGGAGCCCCAGTGGCTAAGGCGAAGTTCGAGCGGACCAAGCCGCACGTCAACATCGGCACGATCGGTCACATCGACCACGGCAAGACGACGCTGACCGCGGCGATCACCAAGGTGTTGCACGACAAGTACCCGAACCTGAACGAGGCCTCGGCCTTCGACCAGATCGACAAGGCTCCCGAGGAGCGTCAGCGCGGCATCACGATCTCGATCGCGCACGTCGAGTACCAGACCGAGGCGCGCCACTACGCGCACGTCGACTGCCCGGGTCACGCGGACTACATCAAGAACATGATCACCGGTGCCGCTCAGATGGACGGCGCGATCCTCGTGGTTGCCGCCACCGACGGTCCGATGCCGCAGACGCGTGAGCACGTGCTGCTCGCCCGCCAGGTCGGCGTTCCCGCCCTGGTCGTGGCGCTCAACAAGTGCGACATGGTCGACGACGAGGAGCTCATCGAGCTCGTCGAGATGGAGGTGCGCGAGCTCCTCTCGGAGTACGAGTTCCCCGGCGACGACATCCCCGTCGTGCGCGTGGCCGCCTTCCCGGCCCTCCAGGGTGACGAGAAGTGGGGCGAGTCGATCGTCGAGCTCATGAACGCGGTGGACGAGTCCATCCCGACCCCTGAGCGCGAGACCGACAAGCCGTTCCTCATGCCCGTCGAGGACGTCTTCACGATCACCGGTCGTGGCACCGTCATCACCGGCCGCRTCGAGCGCGGCATCGTCAAGGTCAACGAGGAGGTCGAGATCATCGGCATCCGCGAGACCTCGCAGAAGWCGACCGTCACCGGCGTCGAGATGTTCCGCAAGCTGCTCGACGAGGGCCAGGCCGGCGAGAACGTCGGTCTGCTCCTCCGTGGCACCAAGCGCGAGGACATCGAGCGCGGCATGGTCGTCATCAAGCCGGGCACCACGACGCCGCACACGAACTTCGAGGCGTCCGTCTACATCCTCAGCAAGGACGAGGGCGGCCGTCACACGCCGTTCTTCAACAACTACCGTCCCCAGTTCTACTTCCGTACGACTGACGTGACCGGTGTCGTGACCCTGCCCGAGGGCACCGAGATGGTCATGCCGGGTGACAACACCGAGATGTCGGTCGAGCTCATCCAGCCCATCGCCATGGACGAGGGCCTCCGGTTCGCGATCCGTGAGGGTGGCCGCACCGTCGGCGCCGGCCGGGTCGTCAAGATCACCAAGTGATCTGATCCCAGCGCTTCACCAGCGAGGCCCCGTCTCCCCTCAGGGAGGCGGGGCCTCGCTCCATTTCGGGACGGCGGACCCGACTGGGAGGATGGCCGCGTGTCCGAGTCGTCCCCCGAGCCCGAGCGCCCTGCCCGCCCCCACCACAAGCTCACCGACGACGGTCGGCGCATGCGCGAGGTGCTCACCTACTCACGTCGCGGGAGCCGCTTCACCCCACGCCAGGCCGAGGGGTGGGCAGCCCACCAGGCCGACTGGGTGATCCCCGACGAGGCGGTCGACCGGCCCGACTTCGACCTCCGGTCGTGGTGGCCCGACCGCGACGCCCCGCTGGTCGTCGAGATCGGGTCCGGCGTCGGCGAGGCCACGGCCGTGCTGGCCGCGGCGCGTCCCGACGTCAACGTGCTCGCCTTCGAGGTGTGGCGTCCGGGCATCGCCGACGGACTGTGGCGGGTGGCCGAGGCGGGAGCCGACAACGTGCGCTTCTGCGGCGTGGACGCCGTCTGGTCGATCGAGCACCTGCTCGCACCGGGGAGCGTCAGCGAGCTCTGGACGTTCTTCCCCGACCCGTGGCACAAGACCAAGCACCACAAGCGCCGCTTCGTCACCCCGCCCAACGCGGCCCTCGTCGCCAGCCGGCTCGCCCCCGGTGCGCACTGGCGTCTGGCGACCGACTGGGCCGACTACGCGGACCAGATGAGGGAGGTCCTCGACGCCGAGCCGCTCCTGACCGGAGGCCGGGTGGAGCGCTGGGCGGACCGCCCGGTGACCCGCTTCGAGCGCAAGGGCCTCGACAAGCACCGTGACATCACCGACCTCACCTACACCCGCACCTGAGTCGGCGGGATCCCGACGCTCCTCGGCCGGACATCGAGGGCGCAGGCGCCGCGGCCGACCTAGGGTTCAGCGGTGACCACCACCGCCACCCGCGCCGAGCCGCGCATCCACCGGGCCTGGTGGGTCGCCGCCGTCACGATGGCCGCGCTGGTCGCGGCGGCCGGCTTCCGGTCCTCGACCGGTGCCCTGCTGGTGCCGCTCGAGGAGGAGTTCGGCTGGTCGCGGGCCACGACGAGCGGGGCGGTCAGCCTCAACCTCATCGTCTACGGGCTCACCGCGCCCTTCGCGGCCGCGCTGATGGAGCGCTTCGGTGT
Source organism: Nocardioides sp. P5_C9_2 (assembly GCF_054049555.1). NCBI lineage: Bacteria > Bacillati > Actinomycetota > Actinomycetes > Propionibacteriales > Nocardioidaceae > Nocardioides > Nocardioides sp. P5_C9_2. The sequence goes on along the minus strand of NZ_JBFUMD010000290.1, from coordinate 476 downwards.
ACGCCGCGTGGTCGCTGCCGCCCTCACCCTCGTCGCCCTCGGCTCGGGCCTGACCCTGGTGATGACCAGCCCGTGGCAGCTGTGGCTGATGTGGGGCCTCGCCGTCGGCTCCGGCGCCGGGGCGCTGGCCCTGGTCTTCGGGGCGATCGTCGCCAACCGCTGGTTCGTGCGCCACCGCGGCCTCGTGATCGGGGTCTTCTCCGCGGCGAGCTCGACCGGCCAGCTGGTCTTCCTGCCGGCGATCGCCCGGCTCGCGGACGGCCCGGGCTGGCGGTGGGCGGCRGGCCTGGTCAGCGTCTTCGCGCTGGCCCTGGTGCCGCTGGTGCTGTGGCTGCTGCGCGACCGGCCCGCCGACGTCGGCACCACGGCGTACGGCGCCGGTCCCGGGGCGGAGGCCGACCCGGTGCCGCCGCGCGACCCCGGGACGGGTGCCGCCACGGTCGCGGTGCGCGCCCTGCGGGAGAGCTCCTCGAGCC
>NZ_JBFUMD010000289.1:0-5064 GCF_054049555.1 Nocardioides sp. P5_C9_2 | reverse complement strand
CCCCGAGGGGTCCGCGGCCTTCGACGTGGGTGGTGCTGCCGGCTCAGATGCAGTCGCGGCAGATGAGCTTCTTCTCGTCCGCGAGCTGCGAACGGTGGTGGACCAGGAAGCAGCTCATGCAGGTGAACTCGTCCTCCTGGCGGGGCATCACCTCGACGGCGAGCTCCTCGTGCGACAGGTCCGCACCGGGCAGCTCGAAGGACTCGGCCGCCTCGGCCTCGTCCTCGTCGACCTTGCCCGAGTTCTTGTCGTGCCGTCGCGCCTTGAGCTCCTCGATGCTCTCTTCGCTCTGGTCTTCCTCGGTCTTGCGTGGCGCGTCGTAGTCAGTAGCCATTGCTCTCTCTCCCATGCCGAACGATCCATGTCGTCTGCGCACAATTGGATCGTTCATCCTCTTCGTCGCCGGGTGGATTGTGCACCATGACCGCCGCATGCGCCACGCCGGTCCGGACGTGTCGCGCCAACGCCGCCCGCGGCGCCGGTATTCCCCGGGTACCTCAGCCCTCGGCGGCCACGAACCCCGCCGCCCTCAGCGCCGCGGCGAACTCGTCCCACCCGCTCGCCGGGGCGGCCGCGATCACCGAGTGCCCCGGCCAGTCCGGATCGGCCTCGAGCTCGGCCCTCACGGGCGCGAGATGGTCGCTCATCCGGCCCGGCAGGCGGGCGAACACGGCCCCGGCCTCGGCCGCGACGAGGGAGCCCGCCGCCCAGTCCCAGCGGGCCGGGCCCTCCTCGACGTAGGCGTCCGCACTGCCGTCGGCGACGTGGCACAGGTCCAGCGAGCAGGAGCCCATGCGACGAACGTCACGCACGCGGGGCAGCAGGGCCGCCACCGAGGCGGCCTGGTGGGCGCGGGTCTCGGAGCGGTAGCCGAAGCCGGTCAGCACGAGGCGCTCGGCCAGCGGAGGTGCCGGTCGGACCGAGATCGGTACGCCGTCGCGCGTGGCGCCGTGGCCCAGCGCGGCGGCGTACTCGACGCCGGTCGGGATGGTGACGACGACGCCGGCGAGGATCTCCTCGTCGACCTCCGCCGCGACCGACACCGCGCAGTCGGGCAGCCCGTAGAGGTAGTTGACGGTGCCGTCGATCGGGTCGACGACCCAGCGGACCCCGCTGGTGCCGGGGTGGTCGTCGCCCTCCTCCCCCAGGATCGCGTCGTCGGGACGCTGCTCGAGGAGGCGTCGCCGGATGAGTGCCTCCACCGCACGGTCGGCCTCGGTCACGACGTCGACGGCACTGGACTTGGTGTCGGCGACGTCGATGCCCCCGGCCCTCATGCGGCGTGCCAGCTCCGCGCCCTCCCGGGCGACCGCCGAGGCGACGTCCCGCAGTGCGGTCGGGTCGTGGGTCACGGGGTCGTGGGTCATGCGCCCGCCCCGCAGAGGGCGGGACGCTCGCCGCGGGGGTTGGGGCAGCAGCCGGGGGCGCAGACCTCGCGCCAGGCGGGCTGGTCCCCGACGGTCCTCCGTGCGACCTCCTCGCCCCGCTCGACGGCCGCCCGCTCGACCAGCAGGTCGCGCACCATCGAGACGAAGCGCGGGTCGATGCCCGGGGTGGCCGCACGCACGGCCTCGAGCCCGACCTTCTCCGCGGTCGCCATGGCCTCGGTGTCGAGGTCGTAGATGACCTCCATGTGGTCGGAGACGAAGCCGACCGGGACCATCACCACCGCGGCGACGCCGCGCCTGGCCAGGTCCTCCAGGTGGTCGTTCACGTCCGGCTCGAGCCACGGGACGTGCGGCGAGCCCGAGCGCGAGCAGTAGACGAGCTCGTGCTTGTGCCGACGTCCGGTCTCCTGGCGGACCCGGGCGGTGACCTCCTCGGCGACGGCCAGGTGCTGGCGCACGTAGGCGTTCCCGCCCTCCAGGGGCGGGCCGCTGGACTCCGCCATGGCGATGGGGATCGAGTGCGTCACGAAGACGAGCTCGGCACCCTCGCGCACGGCGTCGGGGAGGTCGGCCATCGCGGTCAGCGTCGCGTCCACGACCGGCTCCACGAAGCCCGGGTGGTTGTAGTACTGCCGGAGGCGGTCCAACCGGGGCGCGCCCTCGACCTCCCCGACAGCGTCGGCGAGGTTCTCCCGGTACTGCCGGCACGAGGAGTACGACGAGTACGCCGACGTCGTGATCACCGCGGCCCGCCGGATGCCGTCGTCGCGCATCTGGCGCAGGGTGTCGGCGAGGTAGGGGTCCCAGTTGCGGTTGCCCCAGTAGACCGGCAGGTCGATGCCGCTGCCGGCCAGGTCCTCGCGGATGGCGGCGAGCAGCTCGCGGTTCTGGTCGTTGATCGGGCTGCGCCCGCCGAAGAGGAAGTAGTGCTCGCCCACCTCCTCCAGTCGCTCGCGCGGGATGCCGCGGCCACGCGTGACGTTCTCGAGGAAGGGCACGACGTCCTCCGGCTTCTCCGGGCCGCCGAAGGACAGGAGCAGGAGGGCGTCGTACGGCGACACGTCGGGATTCATGTCGCCAGCGTACGGAGGCCTAGCATCCGAGACGATGTTCGAGTCCTACCACCGTGTGCTGTCCCGGCCCGGCGCGCTGCGCTTCAGCTCTGCCGGGCTGCTGGCCCGACTGCCCATCTCGATGGTCACCCTGGGCGTGGTGCTGCTTGTCGAGAGCCGGACCGGCTCCTACGGGCTCGCCGGCATCGTCTCGGGGGTCGTGGTGCTCGGTGAGGCCGCCTGCGCCGTGATGCACGGCCGGCTGGTCGACGGCTACGGCCAGGGGCGGGTGCTGCCGCTGGCCATCACCGGCTTCGCGGTGTCGATGGCGCTGCTCGTCTCCTCGGTGACGAACGACTGGGCGATGCCCCTCACCTACGTCTTCGCCGCACTCACCGGCGCCTTCCTCCCCCAGGTCGGCGCCTGCGTGCGGACGCGGTGGTCGCACCTGCTCGACCGACCGCGCGACGTGCAGACGGCGTACGCCCTGGAGTCCGTCCTCGACGAGGTCGTCTTCGTCATCGGTCCGGTGCTGGCGACGATGCTGGCCACGCTGTGGCACCCCGTGGCCGGCCTGGTCGTCGCGACGTCGGCAGGGCTGGTCGGGACCTACGCCCTGGCAGCCCAACGGGCCACCGAGCCGCCGTCGGGCCGCCACCGCCACGGGGTCGCGCACCTCCCGATGCCGTGGCGGACCGTGCTGCCGCTCGGGGTGGTGTGCCTCGCCCTGGGTGCGCTGTTCGGGTCCGCGGAGGTCACCACCGTCGCGTTCGCCGAGGAGACCGGGTCCCGGGCGGTGTCGGGCTGGCTGCTCGCCACGTGGGCCCTGGGCAGCATGCTCGCCGGCATCGTGACGGGTGCCGTCGTGTGGCGGCGCGGCCCCGCGGTCCGGGTCCGGTGGGGGTCCTTCGCGATGATGCTCGCCATGGTCCCGCCCGTGCTGGTCGAGGGCTTCCCCCTGATGTTCCTCGCCCTGCTGGTGGGGGGCTGCTCGATCGCCCCCACCCTGATCGCCACCATGTCGCTCACCGAGCAGACCGTCCCCCACGGCCGGCTGACCGAGGGCATGGCCGTCCTGCACACCGGGCTGATGGCGGGCGTCGCCCCCGGTGCCGCGGCCGCCGGGTTCGTCGTCGACCACCACGGGGCCTCCGCGGCCTACCTCGTCGCCGTCGGAGCCGGCCTCGTCGCCGTCGTCGGCGCGCAGGGGACGCGCACCCGCCCGGTCACGCCCGCGCCGCTGCCCGGCTGACCCGCCGTCCCGGGCCCCGCCGACCGGGCAGTTCCGTCGCGCTGGGAGGCGTCGACCGGGCACTTTCGTAGCGCTGGGAGGCGCCGAGCGGGCAGTTCCGTAGCGCTCAAAATCTGGCTGACAGAAGTCGCTGAAAAGTGGTGTCCACATTCCGGTCGAGATCGCTCTGCGGAGGGGTTCGTTGTCGGTGGTCCCTGCTTGAGTCGACTCATGCCCGAGACCACCGCACCCGCTCTGCCGGAGACCCCGGCGGCGGTGTTGCGCGCGGTCCGTGAGCACAAGCAGGCAGCCGATCGGGCGGACGTGGAGATGATGCGGCTGGGGTTGCACTGGGCCGATCTGCACCTCGCGGACCCGGAGTTCGCCCAGGCGTGCTTCACCTCGCCGAAGACGTTCGCAGGTGAGGGATCGCCGATGATCGATGAGTTCTGCGTCCCGGAGTTCGCGACGATGCTGGGACGCACCAACGACAGTGCTGGCCGGTTCCTGACCGAGTGTGTCGAGGTCGCCTACCGGCTCCCCAGGTTGTGGGGTGCCGTGCAGGCCGGCCTCGTGGCCGGCTGGCGCGCCCGGCTGATCGCCGACTCCACGCTGGAGCTGACGTTGCAGGCTGCGACGTACGTCGATGAGCAGGTGTTCTGGTGTGCCTCCCGGCTCACCCCCGCGCAGCTGGAGCGGGTGGTGCAGGAGGCCCGGGTCCGGCACATGCCCGACGCCGTCGCCGAGGCATTGGCGAAGTCCGCGGACAAGCGGCACGTCACCTTCGACCTCCAGCAGGTCTCCTACGACGGCACCATGGGCCTGGAGGCGGCCCTGGAGATCCCCGACGGCCTCGCCCTGGCCGCCGCTGTGAAGAGTGGTGCCGAGCACCTCGCGAAGCTGGGGTCGGCCGACACCGTCGACGGGCGTCGCGCCACCGCGCTGGGCGACCTCGCGCGTCACCAGCTCACCATCGGCTTCGACGACCAGCCCACCGGCCAGCCCGCGGTCAACGACCCGGCATCCGCCGAGGACCGGGCATCCGTTGCCGATGGGCCCGTCCCTCATCCCACCAGGGCTGCCGCTCCGGTCACGCAGGTCGTCCTCTACGCGCACCTGTCCGCCGACGCGATCACCAGCCACGCCCAGACGGTGCCGTCCGGCGGCGAGGCGTTGGTCGCGCGGCTCGAGCAGGCCGGCCGCAGGTTGGTGTCGGTGGAGCAGCTCCGCATCTGGTGCGGACGCCCCGACGTCGCCGTGGTCGTGAAGCCCGTGATCGACCTGCGCGAACGCCTCGAGTGCCGCGGCTACCAGCCGACCGAGAAGATCCGCGAGCACGTCATCGTCCGGGACGGGACGTGCGTGTTCCCGTGGTGTGGTCGCAACGCCCGCC
>NZ_JBFUMD010000288.1:0-5083 GCF_054049555.1 Nocardioides sp. P5_C9_2 | reverse complement strand
GACGTCGACGCCCCCGCCCTGCCCGTCCACGCCGAACGGAGACACTCGCGATGACCAGCACCACCCTGTCCGTGGCGATGATCGGTCACTCCTTCATGGGGGCCGCCCACTCGCTGGCCTGGCGTACCGCGCCTCGGGTCTTCGACCTGCCCCTCGACCCCGTCATGAGCGTCGTCTGCGGTCGTGACGAGACCCGGGCCGCCGACGCGGCCCGCCGGCTCGGGTGGGCCACCGGCGCCTCGGACTGGCGCAGCGTGGTCGCCGACGACTCCATCGACCTGATCGACATCTGCACCCCGGGCGACACCCACGCCGAGATCGCCATCGCGGCCCTCGAGGCCGGCAAGCACGTCCTGTGCGAGAAGCCGCTGGCCAACTCCGTCGCCGAGGCGGAGGCCATGGCGTCCGCAGCCGAGGAGGCGGCGCGGCACGGGGTGCGCGCCATGGTCGGCTTCACCTACCGTCGCGTACCGGCGATCGCGCTGGCCCGACGGCTCGTGCAGGAGGGGCGGATCGGCGACGTCCGCCACGTGCGTGCGCAGTACCTCCAGGACTGGATCGCCGACGCGGAGGCGCCGCTGTCGTGGCGCCTGCAGAAGGACAGGGCCGGGTCCGGCGCTCTCGGCGACATCGCCGCGCACGTCATCGACCTCGCCCAGTTCATCACCGGGGAACGGATCCGGGAGGTGTGCGGCCGGCTCGAGACGTTCGTCCATGAACGCCCGCTGGCCACCGAGCACGCCGGCCTGTCCGGCACCGCCTCCACCGAGCGCGGCCCCGTCACGGTCGACGACGCGGCGGCGTTCCTGGCGCAGTTCACGGGCGGCGCGATGGGGGTCTTCGAGGCCACCCGCTTCGCCACCGGACGCAAGAACGCCATCCGGATCGAGGTCAACGGCTCCCGGGGGAGCATCGCCTTCGACTTCGAGGACATGAACGTCCTGGAGTACTACGACGCCACCGAGTCGTCGTACGTCGCCGGGTTCCGGCGCATCCTCGTCACCGAGCCGGAGCACCCGTACGTGGCCGCGTGGTGGCCCGCCGGGCACGGACTCGGTTACGAGCACAGCTTCACCCACCAGGTGGTCGACCTCGTGCAGGCGATCGCCGACGAGACCGATGCCTCGCCCACGTTCGCCGACGGTCTGCAGGTCCAGCGTGTGCTGGCCGGGGTCGAGGCGAGCTCCGAGATCCGCCAATGGCAGGAGACAGCACCATGACCGACGTGACCGACCGTTACGCGCCCCGACCAGAGGACAAGTTCTCGTTCGGGCTGTGGACCGTGGGGTGGGAGGGCGTCGACGTGTTCGGCCCCGCCAGCCGTGCACCCCTCGACCCCGTGGAGTCCACCTACCGCCTCGCCGACATCGGCGCTGCCGCGGTCACCTTCCACGACGACGACCTCGTCCCGGACGAGGCGACCCGCGACGCGACGCTCGACCGCTTCGGCAAGGCGCTCGCCGACACCGGCATGCGCTGCGAGATGGTCACCACCAACCTGTTCAGCCACCCGGTCTTCAAGGAGGGCGGGCTGACCGCCAACAACCGTGAGGTCCGCCGCTACGCCACCGCCAAGGTGCTGCGCAACATCGACCTGGCCGCCACCCTGGGGGCCGAGACGTTCGTCATGTGGGGCGGCCGCGAGGGCGCCGAGCACGGCGGCAGCAAGAACATCCGTGCGGCCCTGGACCGGATGCGCGACTCCCTCGACCTGGTCTGCGACTACGTGCGCGAGCAGGGCTACACGATGCGCTTCGCCCTCGAGCCCAAGCCCAACGAGCCGCGCGGCGACATCCTGCTGCCCACCATCGGGCACGCCCTCGCGCTGATCTCCGAGCTGGAGCACCCCGAGATGGTCGGGCTCAACCCGGAGGTCGGCCACGAGGAGATGGCAGGGCTCAACTTCGCCCACGGCATCGCCCAGGCGCTGTGGCACGACAAGCTGTTCCACGTCGACCTCAACGGCCAGCACGGGCCGCGCTTCGACCAGRACCTCCGCTTCGGCGCCGGCAACCTGCGGGGCGCCTTCTGGACCGTGGACACCCTGCTGGGCAGCGGCACCGGCCACGGCTACGACGGCTACGTGCACTTCGACTTCAAGCCGCCGCGGGCCGAGGCCGACGACGGCGTCTGGGACTCCGCCCGGGGCTGCATGCGCAACTACCTGATCCTGCGTGAGCGGGTGCAGGCGTTCCGTGCGGATCCCGAGGTCGCCGCGGCCCTGGCCGCGGCCGGCGTCGGGGACCTCGACGAGCCGACCCTGGCCGAGGGCGAGTCCCTCGACGACCTGCGTGCCGCGTCGTACGACGTCGCCGCGCTGGGCGAGCGCAGCGTGGCCATGGAGGCCCTCGACCAGCTCGCGATGGAGCACCTCCTCGGCGCCCGCTGAGTCCCCCACCCTCGAGGAAAGGAACGATTCGATGCCACGACCGATCACCCTGTTCACCGGACAATGGGCGGACCTGCCCCTCGAGGAGGTCGCACGCCTGGCGTCCGGGTGGGGCTACGACGGACTGGAGATCGCCTGCTGGGGCGACCACCTCGATCCCTGGCAGGCCGCCGAGGACGACGCCTACGTCCAGGGCAAGCTCGACCTGCTCGAGAAGTACGGGCTCCAGGTCCATGCGATCTCCAACCACCTCAAGGGCCAGGCCGTCTGCGACGACCCCATCGACGCGCGACACCAGGGCATCCTGTCCGCCCACGTGTGGGGTGACGGCGACCCGGAGGGCGTGCGGCAGCGGGCCGCCGAGGAGATGAAGCTGACCGCGCGGACGGCCCAGCGGCTCGGGGTCAAGACCGTGGTCGGCTTCACCGGCTCCTCGATCTGGAAGTACGTCGCGATGTTCCCCCCGGCGACCGAGGAGATGGTGGCCGCCGGCTACCGGGACTTCGCGGACCGGTGGAACCCGATCCTCGACGTCTTCGACGAGTGCGGAGTGCGGTTCGCCCACGAGGTGCACCCGTCCGAGATCGCCTACGACTACTGGACGACCGTGCAGGCGCTCGAGGCCATCGGGCACCGGGAGGCGTTCGGCCTGAACTGGGATCCCAGCCACTTCGTGTGGCAGGACCTGGATCCCCTCGGCTTCCTGTGGGACTTCCGTGACCGGATCTACCACGTCGACTGCAAGGACGCCCGCCGGCAGACCGGAAATGGCCGCAACGGACGACTCGGCTCGCACCTGCCGTGGGCGGACCCGCGTCGCGGCTGGGACTTCGTGTCGACCGGTCACGGGGACGTGCCGTGGGAGCAGTGCTTCCGGATGCTCAACACCATCGGCTACGACGGTCCCATCTCCATCGAGTGGGAGGACGCGGGCATGGACCGCCTCGTCGGTGCCCCCGAGGCGCTGGAGCTCGTGCGCCGCCTGGCCTTCGACGCCCCCGACGCGGCGTTCGACGCGGCCTTCAGCACGCAGGCCTGATCGGGTACTCGTCCGGCAGCCGAGGAACAGCACGACCCCTGGCCCGCTCGGAGGCTCTCCGGGCGGGCCAGGCTTGTCTGTTGCCGCGCGGCGGCTCGTGCTGCGCCGGCGAGCGGTGGGCAGGCCACATTCCACGACCGTGCGACTGTGGCTGCCTCACCGCACACCGCTCGCGGCCTACGAGACACGCCGGCGTACGACGAACAGCCCCGCCCCCGACCGGCACGTCGGGAACGGGGCCGTTCAGGTGTCGTGCCTCAGAAGCCGATCAGGCCCTGCTGCCACTCGATCAGGTCGGCGATCTTGGCGGTCAGGGTGGAGTCCTGGAGACCGTGGGACTTGCCCTTCGCCTGGGTGAGCACGTGGACGGCCGCCTGGTGGCGGCCCTCCTCGTGGGCCTGCTCCGCGGACGCGAGGTAGGCGGCGACGTCACCGGACAGCTTGACCGCGCGCACCGAGCCCTGGCCGAGGTCGTCGTTGATGCGGTTGACCTCGGGGAAGGTCACGCAGTCCCCGCCTCCCTCGACGACGCCGGCGGTCCACTCGATCCCGCCGAGCAGGTGGTCGAGGAAGAGCGGGTCGGTGTAGGACGAGTCGACGTGCCCGGCGCCCTCGTACCAGGAGCGGCCGCCCTGGAAGTTGTGGCACCACGAGATGGGGTGGTCGGCGCCCATGGAGCCACCGGAGTAGGTGGACTCGTCCAGGGTCAGCAGGACGTGGACGTCCTCACGCGGGTTGGCGGTGAAGTTGTACCACTCGTCGAAGCGGACCCATTCCTTCGGCAGCATCGTCGTGGACGGGTGCGTCGGGCTCTCGACCCGCATGGTGGCGGTCTGCTGGGCCGGGTGGTTGCGGAACCTGGCCCCGCCGCCGGTGAGCGCGCCGTACCACGGGACAGCGTGCATGGCATCGGTCGCCGCGTGCAGCCCCACGAAGCCGCCGCCGTCGTGCATGTAGCCCTGCAGCGCCGCGAGCTCGCTGTCGTCGAGCGTGCGCGGACGGGCGGGGTCCTGGTTGTTGGTCCCGTCGACGTTGGACGCGAACAGGATCGTCTCGTACTGCCCGAGGCTCTCCGCGCTGGTGAAGGGGGTGCTGGACATGGTGAGTGCCGGCTGGCCGGGTGACGCGCCGGTGGGCGGGTCCCAGACGTCCACGGTGAAGCCGTTCTCCCGGCCGAGCTCGATGACCGCGTTGGTCGTGTCGTCGATGTGGGAGTGGCGGAAGCCGAGCGTCTTGCCGACGACCAGCACCTTGTAGTCCGGCGACGCACCGGCAGCAGCGGCGTCGGTGTCGACGGCGAGGGTGGGGGTGGACGTGGTGACGGCGAGGGCGAGGGCCGAGGCACCGACGCCGACGGCGAGGGCGAGCGGACGGGACATGGTTGCTCCTGGGTGGTGGTGGTGGGTGTGGTGGGTGGGAGGTGCATCCAATTTGTTGTGAAACAAAACAAATTCAGGACCACCGTAGTGACCTACGTCACCCGGGGTCAACGGTCGACCCCTGGAGAGCGCGGAGGAGGATGTCGCCATGCCCAGGACCGTGACCGGAGACGAGTCGGGGGCGACCCCGGCCCGACGTAGGCCCGAGCGGGTCGGGACCCGCGCGCCGGGGGTCCGGCTGCACAACCTCGCGGCGCTGCTCGAGCACCTCCACGT
>NZ_JBFUMD010000287.1:0-5120 GCF_054049555.1 Nocardioides sp. P5_C9_2 | reverse complement strand
CGTCGACCCCGATGCCGAGCACCGCCATCATCAGCACGCCCTGGGCGGCGCCGAAGTAGCCGCCGTAGATCCCGCACGCGAACATCCCCGGCCACACCCACCACGCGCCCCGCTCGGGCAGGCCACCGCTGGCCTCGTGCCGGCGCGCGACGTACGCCGAGATGCGCGGACCGGCCAGCACCAGCAGCACGCCCAGCAGGATGAGGGCCGGGACGACCACCTCGAAGGCGCCCGGCTGCCACAGCAGCAGCGCGCCCCCGACGAGCCCACCGAGACCGGAGGCGCTGGCCAGGTGCAGGAGTCGCGAGCGCTGGCCACGGAGCTCGCGGCGGTAGCCCACCGCCCCGGTGATCGAGCCCGGGACCAGCCCGATCGAGTTGGACACGTTGGCGGTCACCGGGGGAACGCCGAACGCCAGCAGGGTCGGGAACGTGATCAACGTTCCCGACCCCACCACCGTGTTGATGGTGCCGGCCGCCACGCCCGCGAGGGCGATCAGCACGGCTTCGACCCACGTCACGCCGGGGCTGCCCCCGGGGCGCTCGGGTCGGCCGGACCCTCGGTGGAGGCCCGGGTCGGCCGGGCGGCCAGCTCGGCGGCCGCGATGGCCTCCTCGACGGCCTTGCTGGCGTCGCTCAGCTCGGCGTCCCCGGACGGGCTGATGCCGCCCTGCGGCTCGGTGGGACCCATGTCGACGCGGGTGCGCGGCGTGGCGTCCCTCGGGATGCCGGCGATCTCGTGGATCGAGGAGCCGAGGCCCTCCATCGCCTTGGTGATCTCGGAGGGGATGACCCACACCTTGTTGGCGCTGCCCTCGGCGATCTTGGGCATCATCTGGAGGTACTGGTAGGCCAGCAGCGACTGGTCGGGCTGTCCGTCGTGGATGGCCTGGAAGACCGTCTGGATGGCCTGGCCCTCACCCTGGGCGCGCAGGATCGAGGCCTCGCGGTCGGCCTGGGCACGCAGGATCTGCGACTCACGATCACCCTGGGCGTTGAGGATCTGCGACTGCTTGGAGCCCTCGGCGGTCAGGATCGCGGCCTGTCGCTGGCCCTCGGCGGTGAGGATGACCGCACGCTTCTCGCGGTCGGCGCGCATCTGCTTCTCCATCGAGTCCTTGATGGAGGGCGGCGGGTCGATGCCCTTGAGCTCCACGCGGTTGACCCGGATGCCCCACTTGCCGGTCGCCTCGTCGAGGACACCTCGCAGGCCCGAGTTGATCGAGTCGCGGCTGGTGAGCGTCTCCTCGAGGTCCATCCCACCGACGATGTTGCGCAGGGTCGTCATGGTCAGCTGCTCGATGGCCTGGATGTAGTTGGCGATCTCGTACGTCGCGGCGACCGGGTCGGTGACCTGGAAGTAGATGACCGTGTCGATGGAGACGACCAGGTTGTCCTCGGTGATCACCGGCTGCGGCGGGAAGCTCACCACCTGCTCACGCAGGTCGATGAGGTAGCGCATACGGTCGATGAACGGCACCAGGATGTTGAGTCCGGCCGGCAGCGTGCCCTTGTACTTGCCGAAGCGCTCGACGATCGCGGCGCGTGCCTGGGGCACGATCCGGACCGTCTTGGTGAGCAGCACGACGATGAACAGGACGAGCAGCACGAACAGGATCAGCAGTGCTGTGGGCATGTGGTGACTCTCCCCCGTGGACGGTGTTGGTGCGGACGTGGTGGCGTGGTGCGTCAGAACTCGAGCCGGGCGACCGGGTGCACGTAGGCCGTGGCGCCCTTGATGGCAAGGACCTCGACGGTCTCGCCGGCGGGGATGGTCATGGTGTCGTCGTAGGGACGCGCCGACCAGTCCTCCCCGCCGATCTTGATGCGGCCGGTGGACAGGCCGCTCATCTCGGCGGTCACGATGCCCTGCGTGCCCACCAGCTTGCCGTGTCCGAGCTCGAGGTCGGGCCCCGACTCCAGCTTCTTCATCATGGACGGGCGCACCAGGGCCAGCATCGCGACCGACGCACCGGCCGCGCCGAGGACCTGGAGGGCGAAGGGCACGTCGGCCAGCGCCAGGACCATGCCCACGACCGCGCCGATGGCCAGCATCCCCACGATCAGGTCGAGGCTGAACATCTCGACGACCCCGAGCACGATGGCCAGGCCCAACCAGGCCTCCCAGAGGTGTCGCAGCAGCCAGTCCATGACCAGACCCTATCCGGTGGGGCGCAGCCTCAAACGGTGCTTCGACGGGTGCGTCGCCGCGCGGCGTAACGACCGTCCTCGACGCTCAGCTGGAGCGGCATCTGGAAGGTCTCGGAGAGCGCCTCCTCGGTGACCACCCGCTCGAGCGGACCCTGCGCCACGACCCGGCCCTGGCGCAGCATCATCGCGTGGGTGAAACCCGGCGGGATCTCCTCGACGTGGTGCGACACCAGCACCGTCGCGGGCGAGTCGGGGTCGAGCGCGAGCACGCTGAGCGTGGAGACGAGGTCCTCGCGACCGCCCAGGTCGAGCCCGGCCGCAGGCTCGTCCAGCAGCAGCAGCTCGGGGTCGGTCATCAGCGCCCGGGCGATCTGCACGCGCTTGCGCTCGCCCTCGCTGAGCGTGCCGAAGGTGCGGTCCACGAGGTGCGTCGCGCCGACCTCCCGCAGCAGGCTCGCGGCCCGCGCGTGGTCGAGGTCGTCGTACTCCTCGCGCCAGCGTCCGAGCACGCCGTACGACGCCGAGACGACGACGTCGGCGACCAGCTCGCTGCGCGGGATGCGGTCCGCGAGCGCGGCGCTGGTCAGGCCGATGCGGGGCCGCAGGTCGAAGACGTCGACGGTGCCGAGCACCTCGCCGAGGATGCCGGCGACGCCCGACGTCGGGTGGATCTGGGCCGACGCGACCTGGAGGAGCGTGGTCTTGCCGGCGCCGTTGGGACCGATGAGGACCCAACGCTCGTCCTCCTCGACCGTCCAGTCGACGTCCTCGAGCAGCGTCGCCCGACCACGGCGCACCGTGAGACCTGCACACTCGATCACGGCGCTCATGCGGGTCACCCTATCCAGCACGGACCCCGCTCCCGACGACCCCACGTATCCTCGTCAGCCGTGCCACTCGATCTCCCCCTCTCCGGCCGTCTCGCGTGGTGGCTGACCGCCTGGCTGCGCGGCGACGAGGTCACCGACCACGCCCTCGACGCCGTCACCGACGGCGATCTCGGGCACGTGGTCGAGGGACTGGAGGACGTCACGGACGGCTCCGGCACGACGTTGCTCGACGCCTTCGTCGCGGCCCGCCGCGCGGGCGCCGACCGCGCCGGACTCGCCCTCCCGGTGGAGGGGGACCTGCTCGGGCTGGGTGGCCCCCGGGGCCTCAACGACCGGGCGGTGGACTCCGGTGAGGCCGTCGTGCTCGCGTCGTTCGCCCTGGTCCCCACCGTGGTGGGCGAGGTCGTGCGGTGGCGGGCGCTGCCGTCGGCGCCGCGCCAGCTGCCCGACGTGGGCGAGGCGGACCGCGCCCTGCGCGCCGCCCTCGTCGACGCGGCCACCCTCCTCGCCGAGCTCGACGTGGCCCGCTGGCGACCCGAGGTGGCCGACCGGCTGATGAACCTGCGCCACCGTCCCGCGCTCGAGGCGCCCCTCGGCGTGCCGGCCCGGTGCACGGACCTCGCCGCGCGCGGTCTCCAGGGCTGGGCGATCGTCGACCTGGCGCTGGAGGACGACGGCGGCGCGCTGTCGTCGTACGAGATCGGCCGCCGACGCGACGCGCTGACCCCGCTCGAGCGGGCGTCGCGCCGCGCGATCGTGGCGGCCTGCTCGCCCGAGGTGTGGCCGGAGTCCTGAGCATCCCGCACGGCGGGGATAGCCTCGGGCCCGAGATGACCGACGTGGACGAGCAGCCCAAGACCCTCCTGGTGACGCTGACCGGCAAGGACCGGCCCGGCGTGACGTCCGCGATGTTCGCGACCCTCTCGGCCGCCGGCGTCGAGGTCGTCGACATCGAGCAGATCGTGCTGCGTCGCCGGCTGGTGCTCGGGGTGCTCATCACCGCACCGCGGGACTGGAAGAAGCTGCGCGACGCCATCGAGGAGACGGCGTCCGCCCTCGGCATGCAGGTCGAGGTCGACCGCGGGCTGGGCGACAACCGGGAGCGCCGCTCTGGCCGCTCGCACGTCACCGTGCTGGGTGCCCCGCTCCGCGCGGCGGCGATGTCGGCCATCGCCGGCCGGATCGCGGACTGCGGCGCCAACATCGACCGCATCGAGCGGATGGCGCGCTACCCGGTCACCGCCATCGACCTGGCCATCTCGGGGGTCGAGCCCGAGGTGCTGCGCCCCCTGCTCGCGGTCGAGGCCGCCGCCCAGGGCATCGACATCGCCGTGCAGCCGGCCAGCCTGCTGCGCCGCTCGATGCGGCTGATCGTCATGGACGTCGACTCCACCCTCATCCAGGGCGAGGTCATCGAGATGATCGCCGCCCACGCGGGCTGCGAGGCGGAGGTCGCCGCGGTCACCGAGCGGGCGATGCGCGGAGAGATCGACTTCGAGGAGTCGCTGCGCGAGCGGGTCGCGCTGCTGGAGGGGGTGCCCGAGGCGGCGCTCGACGACGTCTACGGGTCCATCTCGCTGGCCCCCGGCGCCCGCACGATGGTCCGGGTGCTGCGCCGGCTGGGCTACCGCTTCGCGATCGTGTCGGGCGGCTTCACGCACATCACCAGCAGGCTCGCCGCCGACCTCGGCATCCACTACTCGCGGGCCAACGAGCTCGAGATCGTCGACGGCCGGCTCACCGGCCGTGTGGTGGGCGCCGTCGTCGACCGCGCCGGGAAGGCCACCGCGCTGCGCGAGTTCGCGGCCGACATCGGGGTGCCCGTCGACGCCACCATCGCCATCGGCGACGGAGCCAACGACCTCGACATGCTCAACGCGGCCGGGCTCGGCATCGCGTACAACGCCAAGCCGGTCGTCCGCGACGCGGCCGACGCCGCGGTCAACGTGCCCTACCTCGACACCATTCTCTACCTGCTCGGCATCTCCCGCGAGGAGATCGAGGCGGCGGACGCCGCCGACGGCATCGTCACGCCGGCTCCCCCGATCTGACCCGATAGAGGTCACGCAGCAGGCAGACCTCGGCCCCGTGGTGGAAGGCCTCGACGCTCATGTAGAGCACGACACGGGCGACCGGGGCG
>NZ_JBFUMD010000286.1:0-5128 GCF_054049555.1 Nocardioides sp. P5_C9_2 | reverse complement strand
GCTCGGGCCAGCCGCCGGGCGGGTCGCCGAGCTCGCCGTTGAGGAAGCCGATGACCGAGTCGGGGATGTCGAACGAACCGGGGTCGTCCTGGAACTCCTGCGGGTCGGCACCGACCGCGACCAGGTGCAGGGCGAGGTCGCCGACCACCTTGGACGACGGGGTCACCTTGACGACGTTGCCGAGGATGTCGTTGGCCGCGGCGTACATGTCCTCGACCTGCTCGAACTTCTCGCCGAGGCCGAGCGCGATCGCCTGCTGGCGCAGGTTGGAGAGCTGGCCGCCGGGGATCTCGTGCCGGTAGACGCGTCCGGTCGGCGCGGGCAGCCCGGACTCGAAGGGCGCGTAGACCCGCCGGGTGGCCTCCCAGTAGGGCTCGAGCGCGTTGACGCTGGCCAGCGACAGGCCCGTCTCGCGGGGGCCGTGGTCGGTCGCCGAGACCAGCGCGGACAGTGGCGGCTGCGACGTCGTACCGGCCATCGAGGCGCAGGCGGCGTCGACGGCGTCGACGCCCGCGTCGATGGCGGCGACGAGGGTTGCGAGCTGGCCGCCGGCGGTGTCGTGGGTGTGCAGGTGCACGGGCAGGTCGAACTCCTCGCGCAGCGCGGTCACCAGGGTGCGGGCGGCCGGGACGCGCAGCAGGCCGGCCATGTCCTTGATCGCGAGCACGTGGGCGCCGGCGTCGACGATCCGGCGGGCCAGGTCGAGGTAGTAGTCGAGCGTGTAGAGCGTCTCGTCGGGGTCCGACAGGTCGCCGGTGTAGCAGAGCGCCACCTCGCCGACGGCCGTGCCGGTGGCGCGCACCGCCTCGATGGCGGGGCGCATCTGCTCGACGTCGTTGAGCGCGTCGAAGATGCGGAAGACGTCGATGCCGGTCTCGGCCGCCTCCGCGACGAACGCCTCGGTCACCTCGGTGGGGTACGGCGTGTAGCCGACCGTGTTGCGACCCCGCAGCAGCATCTGGAGGCAGATGTTGGGCACCGCCTGGCGCAGCAGCGCCAGCCGCTCCCACGGGTCCTCGGACAGGAAGCGCAGGGCCACGTCGTACGTCGCCCCACCCCAGGCCTCGAGGGACCACAGCTCGGGAGTGGTCCGGGAGACGTGGCCCGCGACACTGAGCAGGTCGCGGGTGCGGACGCGGGTGGCGAGCAGGGACTGGTGGGCGTCGCGGAAGGTGGTGTCGGTGACGGCCACCCGGTCCTGGGACCGCAGGGCACGGGCGAACTCCTCGGGCCCGACGCGCAGCAGGTGCTGCCGACTGCCGTCCGGGGCCGGTACGTCGAGGCTCACGGCCGGCAGCTTGGTCACCGGGTCGATCGTCACCGGCGCCTGGCCGTGGGGCAGGTTGACGGTGACGTCGGCGAGGTAGGTCAGCAGCTTGGAGCCGCGGTCGCCGGAGGCGCGGGCCGAGAGCAGCTGGGGGTGGTCCTCGATGAAGCCCGTCGTGAGACGACCCGCCGCGAAGTCCGGGTCGTCGAGCACGGCCTGGAGGAACGCGATGTTGGTGGAGACACCGCGGATCCGGAACTCCGCGACCGCCCGGCGGGCCCGCTCGACGGCCTTGTCGAAGGTCCGGCCCCGGCAGGTGAGCTTGGCCAGCATCGAGTCGAAGTGGGCGCTGACCTCGGCGCCGGTGTAGGTCGTCCCGCCGTCGATGCGCACGCCGGCGCCGCCGGGGGACCGGTAGGTCGTGATCTTGCCGGTGTCGGGGCGGAAGCCGTTGGCGGGGTCCTCGGTGGTGATGCGGCACTGCAGGGCTGCGCCGCGGACCACGATGCCCTCCTGCGACAGTCCGAGGTCGGCCAGCGTGTCGCCGGAGGCGATGCGCATCTGCGACTGCACGAGGTCGACGTCGGTGATCTCCTCGGTGACCGTGTGCTCGACCTGGATGCGGGGGTTCATCTCGATGAACACGTAGTTGCCGGCGGGGTCGAGCAGGAACTCGACCGTGCCGGCGTTGCGGTAGCCGATCTCGCGGGCGAAACGGACGGCGTCGGCGCACATGCGGTCCCGGAGCTCGGTGGGCAGGTTGGGAGCGGGCGCGATCTCCACGACCTTCTGGTGGCGACGCTGGACCGAGCAGTCGCGCTCGTACAGGTGGATGACGTTGCCCTCGCCGTCGGCCAGGATCTGCACCTCGATGTGGCGGGGGTCGACGACCGCCTGCTCGATGAACACGGTCGGGTCGCCGAAGGCGCCCTCGGCCTCCCGCATGCAGGTCTCGATGGCCTCGCGCAGCTGGGCGCGGTCGTCGACGCGCCGCATCCCGCGACCGCCCCCGCCGGCGACGGCCTTGACGAAGAGCGGTGCCGGGATGGCCTCGGCGGCCTCGAGGAGCGCGTCGACGTCCGTCGAGGGGTCGACCGAGGTCAGGGTCGGCACGCCCGCCGCGCGGGCGGCGGCGATCGCGCGGGCCTTGTTGCCGGTCAGGGTGAGGACGTCGGCCGTGGGGCCGATGAAGGTGATGCCGGCGTTGGCGCACGCCTCGGCCAGGGCGGGGTTCTCGGAGAGGAACCCGTAGCCGGGGTAGACCGCGTCGGCCCCGGACCGGAGGGCCACCGCGACGATCGCCTCGGGGTCGAGATAGGCCCGCACCGGGTGGCCGTGCTCGCCGATCTCGTAGGCCTCGTCGGCCTTGAGGCGGTGCTCGGACCAGCGGTCCTCGTGCGCGAAGACCGCGACCGTGCGAGCCCCGGTCTCGTACGCCGCCCGGAACGCCCGGATCGCGATCTCGCCGCGGTTGGCCACCAGCACCTTGGAGAACATGGCGGCACGCTATCGAGTGGGCCGTCCCGCCCGACGTTACCGGTCCGTAGGACGGGCACGCGGGCCCTCACCACACCGGTGGCATGATCGTCCGGTGCTGATGTCCTCCCGCTCGCCGCGGCTCCTGGCCGGTCTCGCGGCGCTCGTCCTCGCGGCCACCGCGTGCTCCGGGGCCGACGGCTCCGCCGGCCCCGCGGACTTCGTGGCGCCGACGTTCGGGGACCTGCCGTCCGAGATCGACTACGTCGCGCTGGGCGACTCCTACAGCGCCGGACCGCTGGTCACCACGGTGCGCTCGGACCCGTCGGGGTGCGTGCGGTCGACCGACAACTACCCGGCCTTCCTGGCCGGCTGGCTCTCCGTGGAGTCCTACCGGGACGTGACCTGCTCGGGTGCCGAGACCGCCGACCTGACCGGGAACCAGCAGGTCATCGGCGGTGCCAACGTCGCGCCGCAGCTCGACGCGCTGTCGGAGGACACCGACCTGGTGACACTGGGCATCGGCGGCAACGACTTCGGGATCTTCTCCTCGCTCGTCGGCTGCGCGCCCGGCGGGGCCCAGGCGTGCCCGCCCGGCCTGCAGCAGCGCCTGCTCCGCGACGCGGGCCGGGTGCGGGCCCGGGTCGCCGGGGTCGTGCGGCAGGTCTC
This sequence comes from Nocardioides sp. P5_C9_2, assembly GCF_054049555.1. Taxonomy (NCBI): domain Bacteria; kingdom Bacillati; phylum Actinomycetota; class Actinomycetes; order Propionibacteriales; family Nocardioidaceae; genus Nocardioides; species Nocardioides sp. P5_C9_2. The sequence goes on along the minus strand of NZ_JBFUMD010000286.1, from coordinate 1,716 downwards.
GGAGCGCGCTCCCGAGGCGGAGGTCTACGTGGTGGGCTACCCGCAGGTCCTGCCCACCGAGGACGGCTGCCCGGCCGTGTCGTTGCCGCCCGCACAGCTCGAGACGGCCGCGACGGTGGCGCAGCAGCTCAACGACTCCCTGCGCAGGGGCGCCGAGTCGGCCGGCGCGACGTACGTCGACCTGGACGAGGCCTCCGAGGGCCACGACGTCTGTGCCGGGCCGGAGGCGTGGATCAACGGTCCGCAGGCCCTGCCGGGCGTCGCGGCTCCCTTCCACCCCCTGCTCGCGGGGATGCGGGGCGTGGCCGAGGAGGTCTTCAGCACGGTGACAGGCGACGAGGCCCCGGACACCGAGACCGCGTCCCCGCCGCGCGACGCGGTGGTCCGCAACGAGGTCCCTGCCGGCTGACTCAGCCGCGCGCCCCGACCGTGCGCCACCAGTCCACGGTCTCCTTCAGCCCCGTCCCGAACGGGGTGGGTGCCAGTCCCAGCCGCTCCTGGCTCCGCGTGGAGTCGAGGACGAACGGCGCCGTGAACATGTACGACGTCTCCGCCAGCTCGCGCGACTCGCGCGAGATCGTCCCCACCGCCCGCAGCGCCCAGGCGGGGATCGCCGACATCCGCGGGACGGGCACGCCGGCTGCTGCCGCCAGCTGCCCGATCAGCTCGCGCTGGGTGAGCGGCGGAGCCGTGGGCGCGTGCAGGAACGAGCCCCACAGGTCGGGCGTGGCCGCGGCGCGGACCATCGCGGCGGCGAGGTCGGGCACGTAGGTGAACGAGTGCGGCTGGTCGAGGCTGCCGAGGACCCGCATGGTCCGTCCGGCCAGCACCGTCGGCACGAGGCGCTCGCCGGCGTGTGCGTTGCGCACGAGCGGGCCGTAGAAGTCCGAGGCGGCGACGCTGACCGTGGGGGTCCCGGACGCCGCGCGCTGGGCCAGCAGGTCGGTGCGCACGCCGAGCTTGCCGGTGCTGGCGGTCCGGGGGGAGTCCTCGGTGATGGGGCCCTCCACCGGTCCGTAGGAGTAGAGGCTCTCGGGGAAGACCGCCACGGCCCCGGCACGGCCGGCCGCGGCCAGGACGTGGCGCTCGGCGACCGGCAGCTCGGCGCGCCAGGTGCGGGCGTCGTACCGGGAGCCGTGGATGCAGTGGTGGACCGCGACCGCCCCGGCGACGGCCCCGTCGAGCTGCTCGGGTCGGGAGACATCGATGCGTCGGCGCTCGATGAGCGGGTGCTCCGGGCCACTGCCGGAGCGGGTGAGCAGCCGCACCTGCTGCCCTGACTCCGCGAGCTGCAGCGCGACGGTCGAGCCGACGGGACCGGCTCCGGTGATGACGTGGATGGCCTTCATGTCCTGCTCCTGATGTTGGGAGAGCACTGCTCTCGTTTCATCCATGGTGCGCGCACTCGACCAGAAAAGCAAGAGCACTGCTCACTTTCGGTACGCATGCTCGCTCGTGTGGCATGCTCGGCACATGAGCGACACCACCCCCAGGGCCCGTGCGCGCGAGCAGACGATGCGCGACATCGTCCGGATCGGTCGCAGCCACCTGGCCACCGACGGAGCCGCCGCCCTCTCCCTGCGCGCGGTGTCCCGCGACCTCGGGGTGGTGTCCTCGGCCGTCTACCGCTACGTCGGCAGCCGGGACGAGCTCCTCACCCTGCTCGTCGTCGACGGGTACGACGAGCTGGGCGACGCCGTGGACGCCGCCCTCGCG
>NZ_JBFUMD010000285.1:0-5132 GCF_054049555.1 Nocardioides sp. P5_C9_2 | reverse complement strand
CACCGGGAGATGGCGTGCTGCACGAGCGCGAGCACCTGCAGCGTCTTGCCCAGGCCCATGTCGTCGGCCAGGATGCCGCCGAGGCCGTGCTGGTGGAGGAMCGCCAGCCACCAGAAGCCCTCCAGCTGGTAGGGCCGCAGGGACGTGGTGAGACCCACCGGCTCCGGCTGCGGGATCTCGGTGAGGTCGCGCAGCGCGACCGCTCGCTCCACCCAGGTGGCAGCCTGCGCGTCGACGACCCCGAGCTCGGTGAGCTCGGCCCACACGCTCAGGTCGGAGCTCCCCACGCTGACCCGGCCGTCCTCGCCGTCACGCAGCTGGGCGGCGGCGGCCACCACCTCGTGGAGCCGGGCGAACTCGGGGCGGTCGAGGGCGACGTACAGGCCGCTGGGCAGGACCAGGAACTCGTCGCCACGCGTCACGGCCGCGAGCACGTCGGGCAGGGGGACCTGCTCGCCGTCGATGCTGACGTGGACCTCGAGGTCGAGCCAGTCGGTGTGGTCGGGCTGGTCCTCGGCCAGCGTGAACGCGATCTCCGGGGCACTCGTGGACTCGCGGAAGTCGGGCGGCTCCACCTCGACGACCGTGACGTCGGCCAGCGTGCCGAGGTGGGGGAGGTCGTGGAGGGCGAGGGACAGGGCGTCGCCGCCGCTGACGGAGGTGGCCCCGGCCAGGTGCTCGGGCACGGTCGCGAGGATGGCGCGCTCGGTCTCGGGGTCCCGCACCCCCGCAAGGGAGTCCGCGGAGGACAACGTGCACCGGGCCTCGCCGTAGGCCCACTGCCAGTCGAGCCCGGCCCGCGTCGAGGAGTGCCAGGCGACCGTCACCAGGAGGACGGGGCGTGGGGGAGCGGGCACCTCGAGCGAGCCGTCCGACGACACCACCTCCACCTGCCGGGCCAGGGGCCGCACGGCATCGAGGAACGCGTCGACCTCGGCCTCGTCGACCAGCACCGCGGGTCCCACGAGAAGCTCCCCCAGAGCGTCGTGCATCGGCTCCGCGAGGTCGGCGAGCAGGACGTCGTCGCCCTCGACCAGCGCCAGCGAGGTGGCGGGTCGCCCGATCGGGGTCACCCGATCACCGCGCCAGCGACGGTCGTCGACCTCGACGAACACCTCGAAGGCCACCGTGTCGTCCCGGCGGGTCAGGTCGGCCAGGAGCCGGGCCGGGCCGGCGCTCAGCGAGACGGAGGCGACACCGGGACCCGGCAGCAGCACGACGCCGGCGGCCACGGCGGCACGCAGACCCGGCACCAGCCGGTCGCCGTAGTCGTCCAGCATCGGCGACGCGCCGGCCACCAGGTAGGTGTGCCGGCCGAGGAGTCCCCGGTGCAGCGCCTGCAGCGCCTCGGCCTGGGCCGGCACGAAGCGGCTGGAGGACACCTGGCCCGAGAGGTCGGGCCACTCCGCGCCGCTGCGCACCCACCCTCGGCGCGCCCCCGGGCGCATCGGGCGCATCGAGAAGTCACCCGCGGCCCCGCGCGACCAGCGGGTGGCCGGGCGGCGCGACACCTCGAGGCCCAGCGCGGTCCCGGCGAGCGTCGAGTGGGCACGCTTGTCCAGCTCCGAGCTGAGCCGCGCCAGCCGTTGGCGCCACTCCGGGTCCGGTGGGGCCGGAGCCGACCCGCGCAGGCACAGCGCGACCGCGGCGCCGTGCTTGCACAGGCGCGCGACCGGGCACGAGCAGGCCGTGAACACCCAGTCGGACGCCTCGTTGACCTCGGCGTGGAACTGCACCCGGTAGGGGATCGGGGAGCTGCCCCACACCTCGGCCGAGGCGGTCAGGCTGGTGGAGGTCTCGTGCACGGCCGCGAGGTCGAAGACCTCGTCGAGGTAGCCGTGGGCGCGGGCCAGGGTGCCCGGGTCGAAGAACCGGGCGAGGTAGTCATCCGTCAGGGCGTCKCGGATCTCCATGGCCCCGTCATCGTGACACCGGTCGCCGACATTCCGCAGCCGCCGTCCACAGGGTCAACGAGGGCTGTCGCCCTCGCCACCGCCCTCGCCCCCGTTGGCGTCACCACGCTCGCCACCCGGCACCCACAGCACGTCGCCCTGCTCGCGGTTCGCGTGCCGGGCCAGGATGAACAGCAGGTCCGAGAGCCGGTTGAGGTAGGTGACGGCCAGCTGGTTCATCGACCCGGCGTGCTCGGACCACGCCGCCCATGCGGACCGCTCGGCGCGTCGTACGACGGTGCGCGCGACGTGCAGGTGTGCCGCCCCCGACGTGCCGCCGTTGAGGATGAACGAGCGCAGGTTGGGCAGCTGCTCGTTGTAGTGGTCGCACCAGCCCTCCAGCCGGTCGATGTAGTCCTGCTGGATGCGCAGCGGCGGGTACTCCGGGTCCGGGACCACGGGCGTGCACAGGTCCGCGCCGACGTCGAAGAGGTCGTTCTGCACGTGGGTCAGCACCGCGACCACGTCGGCGTCGAGGTCGCCGAGGGCCAGGGCGAGGCCGAGGTGGGCGCCGGCCTCGTCCACGTCGGCGTACGCGTGCAGGCGCGAGTCGGTCTTGGAGGTCTCGCTCATGTCGCCGAGCCGGGTGGTGCCGGCGTCGCCGGTGCGGGTGTAGATGCGGGTGAGGTTGACCATGCCGCCGACCCTACTGATCCCGGCTCGGGGCGACTCCGCCACCTGACTCCGCCGCCCGACACCACCGCCAGTCACCGCCGCCGAAAGGGGGAGGTGTCGGTGCAACCAAATCGGGTACAACTGCGTCATAGTGAGTGCCACGTCACAGTCTGGGAGTGCCGGCGGCACCGACAGAGGGGGAGACATCGATGGACATCACCACGGACGGTCCCGTCCTGATGTTGCACGGTGACTTCGACGTGCGCAGCACGTGGGAGGTCCGGGCCGCGATCTACGACCACCTCGAGGGCCTCGGCGAGGACATCGTGGTCGACCTCGGCGACGTGCAGAACATCGACGCCACCGCCCTGCGTGTCCTCGCGGTCGCCACCCGCCAGGCCTGGCTCAACGGCCACCACCTGACCGTGCGCAACTGCGGTCCCGCGGTGCGCCGGATGATGCACCTGACCCGGCTGGCCCGGGCGATCGAGGTCGAGCGGTCCATCGCCTCCGCCTGATCTGCCCCTCGGGGTGGGGTTGCTCACATTTCCAGCCGGTGACTCACCGGTAACCGCGGGCCTACATTGACCCCATGACTGACTCCGAGGTCCAGGTCCCGTCGGCGGCGCCCGAGGCGGCCCGCCCCGCCAAGGACCGTCCGTGGGTGATGCGCACCTATGCCGGTCACTCCACGGCCGCGGCGTCCAACGCGCTGTACCGGACGAACCTCGCCAAGGGCCAGACCGGTCTCTCGGTCGCCTTCGACCTGCCGACGCAGACCGGCTACGACCCGGACTCCCCGCTGAGCCGCGGCGAGGTGGGCAAGGTGGGCGTGCCGGTCCCGCACCTCGGTGAGATGCGCAAGCTCTTCGAGGACATCCCGCTGACCGGGATGAACACCTCGATGACCATCAACGCGACCGCCATGTGGCTGCTCGCGATGTACCAGGTCACCGCCGAGGAGCAGAACGGCCTCACCGCCGACTCGAGCCCCGAGGAGCGCAGCGCGGTCGCCCACCAGCTCGCCGGCACGACCCAGAACGACATCATCAAGGAGTACCTCTCCCGCGGGACCTACGTGTTCCCCCCCGAGCACTCCCTGCGCCTGATCGGCGACATGATCGCCTACACCGTCCACGAGATCCCGACGTGGAACCCGATCAACATCTGCAGCTACCACCTGCAGGAGGCCGGCGCGACGCCCACTCAGGAGCTGGCCTACGCGCTGTGCACCGCGATCGCGGTCCTCGACCAGGTCAAGGCGTCCGGGCAGGTCGACGAGGCGGACTTCGAGAAGGTCGTCGGGCGCATCTCGTTCTTCGTCAACGCCGGCGTCCGCTTCGTCGAGGAGACCTGCAAGATGCGGGCCTTCGTGCAGCTGTGGGACGAGATCACCCGTGAGCGGTACGGCGTGCAGGACGAGAAGATGCGCCGCTTCCGCTACGGCGTCCAGGTCAACTCGTTGGGCCTGACTGAGGCCCAGCCGGAGAACAACGTGCAGCGCATCGTGCTGGAGATGCTGGGCGTGACGCTGTCCAAGAACGCCCGGGCCCGCGCCGTCCAGCTCCCGGCGTGGAACGAGGCCCTCGGCCTCCCGCGGCCGTGGGACCAGCAGTGGTCGCTGCGCCTGCAGCAGGTGCTCGCCTTCGAGTCCGACCTGCTCGAGTACGACGACATCTTCGACGGCTCGCACGTCATCGAGGCCAAGGTCGCCGAGCTCGTGGGCAGCGCCAAGGCGGAGATCGACCGCGTCCAGGCGCTCGGGGGCGCCATCGCCGCCGTCGAGTCCGGCTACATGAAGCAGGCGTTGGTCAGCGCCCACGCCGCCCGTCGCGCGCGGATCGAGAACGGCGACGAGATCATCGTGGGGGTCAACAAGTACGACACCACCGAGCCGTCGCCGCTCACCGCCAACCTCGACGAGGCCATCATGGCCGCCGACCCGGCCGCCGAGCAGTCCGCGCTCGACTCCGTGGCCGCCTGGAAGGAGCAGCGGGACGAGGCCGCCGTCGCCCGGGCTCTGGCGACGCTCGCCGCGGACGCGAAGACCGACACGAACCTCATGCACGCCACCCTCGCCGCCGCCCGGGCGGGCGCGACGACGGGGGAGTGGGCCGGCACGCTGCGCGAGGTCTTCGGCGAGTTCCGCGCGCCGACCGGCGTGAGTGGCGCCGTCGGGGTCGCGGAGGCCGGCGCCGAGCTGGCCGCGGTCCGCGAGAAGGTGCGTACGACGGGCGAGGAGCTCGGCGGCCGCCTGCGCCTGCTGGTCGGCAAGCCCGGCCTCGACGGGCACTCCAACGGCGCCGAGCAGGTCGCCGTACGCGCGCGCGACGCCGGCTTCGAGGTGATCTACCAGGGGATCCGGCTCACCCCGGACCAGATCGTCGCGGCGGCGGTCGCCGAGGACGTGCACTGCGTCGGGCTCTCGATCCTGTCCGGCTCGCACATGGAGCTGGTCCCCGACGTGCTCGACGGCCTTCGTGCCGCGGGCCTGGAGGACGTGCCGGTGATCGTCGGCGGGATCATCCCCGAGTCCGATGGCAGGCGCCTCGTCGAGCTGGGGGT
>NZ_JBFUMD010000284.1:0-5151 GCF_054049555.1 Nocardioides sp. P5_C9_2 | reverse complement strand
GTGCAGGGGTGTCGACACGGGGTCAATCCTGCCAGCCTCAATCTCTGTGGCCGGGCGTCGGTAGCCTGCAGCCATGTCGAGTCCAGTGGTGGTGGCCGAGATCGTCCGTTCGGGGTTCGTGGAAGGACACCACTACGGATCCGTCGTGGCCCTCGACGCCGAGGGTGCCGTCGCCTGGTCGGTCGGGATGGTCGACGAGCCGGTGCTGCCGCGCTCGTGCAACAAGCCCGTCCAGGCCCTGGGCATGGTGCGCGCCGGCCTCGACCTGCCGCCCCACCTGCTCGCCCTCGCCTGCGCCTCGCACTCCGGGGAGCCCTTCCACGTCGAGGGGGCGCGGCGCATCCTGGCGTCCGTCGGTCTCGCCGAGGACGCCCTGCAGACGCCCGTCGACTACCCGATCGACGACGAGGCGCGCGAGGAGGTGATCCGGGCGGGCGGGTCGAAGTCGTCGATCCTGATGAACTGCTCGGGCAAGCACGCAGCGATGCTGGCGACCTGCGTGGCCAACGGCTGGCCCATCGACACCTACCTGGCCCCTGACCATCCGCTGCAGCAGGTGATCGCCGAGACGTTCACCGACCTGACCGGTGAGCCGGTCACCACGGTGGCGGTCGACGGGTGCGGGGCGCCGCTGCTCTCCACGTCGCTCGTCGGTCTCGCCCGCGCCTTCCGGAGCCTGGCCGTGGCCACCGAGGGGCCCGAGCGCCGCATCGCGGACGCGATCCGCGAGCACCCGGCGTACGTCTCCGGCACCCGACGTGACGAGCTCGCGCTGCTGACCGCGCTCCCCGGCGCCATCGGCAAGGCCGGCGCCGAGTCCTGCTATGCCGTGGCCCTCCCCGACGGTCGTGCCTTCGCCCTCAAGACCGACGACGGCGCTCCCCGGGTGCGCCCGGTGCTGATGGCCGAGGCGCTGCGTCGCTCCGGCGTCCTGGAGCTCGACGGCGTGGACGCCGACGCCGTGCGCCGCACCGGCCAGCACGTGCTGCTGGGGGGCGGCGTACCGGTCGGCGAGATCCGCGCCAGCTGGTGAGCTAGCGCCGAACCCCTGTTCCCATGCGGGGTGTGGTGGTGATCACGGTCCTGGAGTTTGCATTCTGCTAACAAGTGTTAGCACTATGGAGGCATGGCCAAGGACAGCAAGGACGCGAAGGACGGCAAGACCGTCGTCGCGTCCCTCGGGGACTTCCTCCGGGAGCAGCGGCTCGCGTCGCGTCTCTCCCTGAGGCAGCTGGCCGACCAGGTCGGCGTCAGCAACCCCTACCTGAGCCAGATCGAGCGCGGTCTGCGCCGTCCCTCGGCCGAAGTTCTCCAGCAGATCGCCAAGGCACTGCGCATCTCCGCCGAGCAGCTCAATGTGCGGGCGGGGATCRTGAGCCCCGACCCGGGTGTCGGGGGGTCGGTCGAGCTGGCCGTCCTGGCCGACACCGGACTGACCGAGCGCCAGAAGCAGTCGCTGCTGGACGTGTACGCCTCCTTCCTCGCCCTCAACGCGGGGCAGGCGGACGACCGCAGCTGAACCGACCCGGCCGCGATCACCGTGATCGGGTCGGCACCCTCAATCGAAGGAGCATCACCATGGCCAAGGCCACCCTCCCCAAGCCCGTTCTCGCCTACGTCGGCGTGACCGACCTCGCCGTCGAGATCGTCCGTGACCTCGTCACCGAGACCCAGACCCGCATCGCGGGCGTCCAGAAGACCGCCGGCGACCCCAAGGCGCTAGCCGACCGCGCCACCACTGTCGTGAACGCCCGCGTCGACGCCCTGGCCAAGGACGCTAAGTCCCGCCGCGAGGCCATCGAGGCCCGCGTCGCCGACCTCCAGACCGAGGCCAAGGCCTACCCGGGCAAGGTCCAGAAGCTGGTCGACGACAGCGTCGACACCGCCACCGACACCTACGCCGACCTGGTCAAGCGCGGCGAGACCCTCGTCGGCCGCGTCCGTCGCCAGGAGTCCACCCGGGCCACCGTCGCCGCGGCGAAGACCACCAAGGCCAAGGCCAAGACCACCACGACGCAGGCCAAGAAGGCCGTCGAGGCGGAGACCACCGCCACCAAGAGGACCGTCACCGCCCGCAAGACCGCCGCGAAGAAGAGCAGCGCCGCGAAGAAGAGCACCACCAAGTCCGCTGCGTCCAAGGCTCCGGCGTCGAAGACCACCGCGTCCAAGAGCACCGCGTCCAAGACCACCGCCTCGAAGACCGCGGCCACGAAGGCTCCGGTCCGCACGGCTCCGGCCAAGAAGACGACCACCGCCCAGAGCAGCGCCAAGGCGACCGTGACCGCGGCCCAGAAGACCGCCGCCAGCGCCACCCAGGCCGTCACCGAGGCCGCCGAGAAGGTCGGCGACTGAAGGACTGGTGCCGCTAGCGGCACCGACGACGACCAGCTGGCCCTCTTCTGAGCCGGTTGCTCACAGACACGACGACCCCCAGCCCGACGGGCTGGGGGTCGTTGTCATCTTTGGGAGGCAGAGCCTCGGTCATCGGCCGCTGGTGACCTCGGCGAGCGCCGGACGGACGTCGGCGAGGTAGACCAGGGCGGCGATGGTGAAGACGAGAGGGATCAGGTTGATCGGCGAGGCGTTGATCATCAGCACCTGCGCGAGGAGGCCGAGACCCAGAATGATGCTCCACGCGGGCTTGGTCAGCTTGCCGGTCGCCGTGTAGGCCTCGGCCGAGTACATCAGCGAGCTGATGAAGGCATAGGCCTTGACCGCCAGCATCGCCAGCGTGACGACGAGGTAGACGTATCCCTGGAACTCGAAGAAGGCCACGGGACCAGCCTAGTTCAGGCTCGGCGGCGTCCGGTGGACCTGGAGCYGGCCTTGTCCTCGGCCTTGGCGCGGGAGGTGGCCTCCCGGCGGCTGCGGCGGCTGTCGAGCTCGGCCTCGGAGTCGAACCCGTAGCCATAGCCGTACCCATAGCCGTAGCCGGTCCGGTTCTTGCGGCTGGGCGCCAGGTTGATGACCACGCCCAGCGCCTTGGCGTCCACCGCATCGAGGCGTTCGAGGGAGTGCTGGAGCTGGTCCTTAGTCGTCCGGCCGTGGCGGACCACGACGATGGCGCCGTCGGCCTGGGTGGCGAGCAGGGCCGCATCGGTGACCGGCAGCAACGGCGGTGCGTCGATGATGATCACGTCGAAGTCGCGGCGCAGGTCGGAGAGCAGCGTCTCCATCGCGTGCGACTGGAGCAGCTCCGAGGGGTTGGGCGGGATGGGTCCGCAGGCCAGGACCCGCAGCCCGGAGGTGCCGTAGTCCTGGAGGGCGTCGCCCATGCTCAGCCTGCCGACGAGCACGTTGGTCGTGCCGACGGCTCCGTCGAGGCCGAGGCGCTGGGCGATGAGCGGACGACGCAGGTCGGCCTCCACGAGGACCACCCGTTGGCCGGCCATCGCCGTGGTGAGGGCCAGGTTGATGGCAGTGGTGGTCTTGCCCTCGCCGGGCAGCGAGCTGGTCATCACGATGACCTTCTGCTCGGCGTCGACTTCGACGTACTGCATGTTGGTGCGCAGCACCCGGAACGCCTCGGCCCACGGGGTGGCCGAGCTCAGGACATCGAGGGGCGCCAGGTTGGCGGCGTCGTCGGTGGCGATGTTGCCGAGGATGGGTGCGTCCGTGACGGCGGCGATGTCGTCACCGGTGGTGAGCGACGTGTCGAGCAGCTCCCGGGTGATGGCCGCGCCGACGCCGAGCAGCAGGCCGAGCACACCGGCCAGGGCCAGGTTGCGCACCGGCTGCGGTGAGACGGGTGCAACGCTCTCCACGGCGTTGTCCACGATGCTGGCCCGGATCGGGGCGCGGCTCTCGCCGTCAGGCGTCTCGAGCTCCTTGACCAGGGCCGTCAGCTCCTCGCCGTAGGCCTGGGCGATGTCACGTGCGCGTCCAGAGTCCATGTCGACGGCCGTGATCTCGAGGATGACCGTCTCGGGGACCACGCTGGCGGCGACCGCCTGCATGAGCTCCTCTGGGTCAGAGCCGTCCCCGAGGCTGTCGCTCACCTGCTCGGCGAGGGCTCGGCTGGTCACCAGGTCGGCGTAGGACGTCACGCGCTGGGTGGCGAAGAGGTTTCCCGTGTAGGCCGAGCTGGAGTCCGACTCGCTGGTGGTGGAGACGAAGAGCCTGGTCGACGACTCGTACTGCGGGGTGGCCTGAAGGGTGAATACTCCCGCGAGCGCCAGCGCGGCGATCAACGTGGCCATCACGAGACGCCAGCGCCTACGGACGGTCTGCCAGTAGTCCTTGAGTTCCACGCGGTTCCGTTCCCGAGCTCGAGCATTGGACCACCTCACCTTACGGGGGGGAGGGCCGAGGGCTGTCATCGTGGCGAACGGTGTCCGGCGGGTATGGTCACCGCGGTTGTCCGACACACAGGGGAGAAGTCACGCATGTCGCTGGACTCGGAAGAGCGCCCGTGGGGCTCTTGGCACGTCATCGACGAGGGTGACGGCTACAAGGTCAAGCGCATCCACGTGTCTCCCGGACAGCGATTGTCCTACCAGACCCACGAGCACCGCTCGGAGCACTGGGTCGTCATCTCCGGAACCGCGACCTGCCTCGTCGAGGGCGAGACCGTGGTCGCGGAGGCGGGCAGCTCGGTCGACGTGGCGCTCGGTGCGGCACACCGCATCATCAACGCCCACGACGAGGAGCTCGTCATCATCGAGGTGCAGCGGGGCGGCTACACCGGCGAGGACGACATCCGTCGGCTCGAGGACGACTACGGGCGCTCCGAAGCCTGCAGGTAACGGCCCAGCGCGACGAGCGCGTCCTCGGGCTCGAAGCCGGTGGCCCGGAGCTTGTCCAGGGACATCGCCGAGCGGAGGGGGCGGGGGGCGAAGGGGTCCCCCTTGTCCAGCACGCCGGCGGCGTAGTCGTCGGTGCTGATGGGGGTGACGTCGTCGGCCGACCGCCCGGACGCCCCGAAGACCGCCTGTGCGACCTCCGCCCAGGACATCGCCGGGCCGCCATTCGAGACGTGGTAGGTGCCGTGCTCCGACCCCGTCTCGAGCAGGTGCCGCGTGGCGCGCACCAGCTCGTCCGTGAAGGTGAGGCGACCGACCTGGTCAGAGACCACGCTGGGGGAGACGCCCTTGCTCGCGAGGGACTGCATGGTGCGGACGAAGTTCTTGCCCTCACCGATCACCCACGAGG
>NZ_JBFUMD010000283.1:0-5156 GCF_054049555.1 Nocardioides sp. P5_C9_2 | reverse complement strand
GTTCTGGGCCTCGGCGTCCAGCTGGACCTCGCCCCAGTCGCTGTCGAGGACGTACTGGCGCGCCTCGATCAGGCGTCGTGCGTGCTCGACCGCGGCGGGGTTCACGGCGTACGACGCCACGGCTCCCCCGTCCTCCGGCTCACCGGTGGATGTGGTCGCGCCAGTCGTCCGGCACCCGTCCGGCCGGGCCGGGAGTCGGCTGGTCCTCGGGGTGCGAGGTGGGCGGTGCCAGCGTCGGCCCGTCGAGGCCCTGCTCCCGCATGAAGTCCCAGAACCAGTCCTCCCCCGGCTCGTAGCTCTGGATCACCGGATGACCCGTCGCGCCGTGGTGGGCCGTCGCGTGCTGGGACGGGGAGGAGTCGCAGCAGCCGACGTGGCCGCACTGCGCGCACCGGCGCAGGTGCACCCACCACCCTCCCGCCGCCTCGCACTCCACGCACCCCGGACCGCTCGGCGGGACGGTCGGGTCGATGCCGTTGTCGCTCATGCCGCGACGCTACCCACGCCGGGTCGGGAGCGCGAGGGTGGAACTCCACGCACCTGCGCGGAAGTTCGGTTCCGGGACGCGGGGAGATTCACGCCTGAACGGCTGAACCTCCACGCACCTGCGCGGGAGTTCAGGTGGCGACCAGGTCGGCCCTTCGGCTCTCCACCCGGCGGCCGGCCTCACCCTGTACGGGTGACGCCGAGCGCCCGAGCGCAGCGCCACACTCCACACACTGGTCGACAAGGACCCGGATCAACGAGAAGAGGCTTGCCATGGACGCCATGACCAACGACTTCGGAGAAGTGCTCCTGTGGTCCTTCTGGTTCTTCATCTGGATCGCAGCACTCATGGCCTGGTTCCGGTGCCTGTTCGACCTGTTCGGTGACCACACCCTCAGCGGTTGGGGCAAGGCTGGATGGGCCGCCCTCCTCATCTTCGTGCCCTGGTTGGGTGCCCTGATCTATCTCATCGCACGTGGTCGAAGCATGACCGAACGACAGATGGCCAAGGTCACGGAGCTTCAGGCCGCCCAGGCCGACTACATCAAGCACGTCGCCGGCGCCCCGACCTCGTCAGCCGACCAGATCGTCAGCGCCAAGGCGCTCCTCGACTCCGGCGCCATCGACCAGAGCGAGTTCGACGCGTTGAAGGCCAAGGCGCTCGCCTGAGGCCCCGTCCGCACGCAGGCCACGCGTCACCCTCGACGCCGTCGCCCCGAGCCCGCGCGGCGGGCGGACCCACCCGCACCGGATGAGGACAAGAACGGTTCCATCGTTCGAGAGTAGGAACCCCGATCAGCGAGGAGAACCAACATGTCAGACGAGAACACCACACCCGAGCAGGACGTCAGGGCGGCCGCCGTCTCCGACGGCGCGTACACCCTCCTGGTCGCGGACTTCAGCGACACCAGCACGGCCTGGGAGGCCTATGAGGCCCTCAAGTCCGTCGAGGACGGCCGCACGGTCGATATCGAGGGCGTCATCGTGGTCACCCGCTCCGCGGAGGGCAAGCTGGAGATCCAGAAGGCGACCGACCACAGCACGAAGTCCGGACTCAAGTGGGGCGTCGTGGGCGGCATCGCCCTCGGCGTGATCTTTCCACCGTCGATCCTCGGCAGCGCCGCCGTGGTCGGCAGCGCCGGCGCTCTCGCCGGCAAGCTGCGGCAGCGCCACCACCACGGCGAGCTCGAGCAGGAGCTCGAGAACGCGATCCCGCCCGGGCACTCCGGCCTGCTCGCCCTCGTCTCCGACCCCCGTGCCGTCAAGATCCGGCAGGCGCTCGAGCGGGCCGACGCCGTCGTCGAGGCCGCCATCAACAAGGTCGAGGCCGACGACATCAAGGCAGCAGCGAAGGAGGCCGAGAAGGCCGACGACTGACGGGCGACCCACCACCCGGCGACATCCCGAGGGCGCCGTACACCGCGAGGAGCCGTGACCCATGCCCGAGTGCGGCGATCACCCACCGGGCGCCAGGGGCCGCTGGATCCTGCACGCGCACCACGCTAGGAGCCGCGCGTAGTGTGGCGTCACGGAGCCATCCAGGCTTCCGACCAAGGGACCCCGATGAGCGACAAGTCGCCACGGCAAGGCATGTCCAAGAAGTCCAGCAAGTCCATCAAGGAGAAGCGGGCCGACAAGCACGCCAAGGCGGCCGGGAAGGGCGACATCCCCGACCCCATCGTGTCGAAGAAGAGGTGAGTCGCCTCAGCCTTGGCATCATCGGGACCTCTGCCAAGGAGAACGAGCACCGACTTCCGATCCACCCGGAGCACGTGTCCCGGCTCGCTCCCGACGTCGCGGCGCGGACCACCCTCGAGCACGGCTACGGCGCGCACTTCGGCGTCAGCGACGACGAGCTGGCGCCGCACGTGACGGGCTTCGCCTCGCGCCAGGAGATCCTGGCGGGCTCGGACGTCGTGGTGCTGCCCAAGCCCCAGCACGCCGACGTCGCGGCCATGCACGCCGGCCAGGTGCTGTGGGGCTGGCCGCACTGCGTCCAGGACACGGAGATGACCCAGCTGGCCATCGACCGTGAGCTCACCCTCATCGCGTTCGAGGCGATGAACCACTGGACCGCGGACGGCCACGTCGGGCTCCACGTCTTCCACAAGAACAACGAGCTCGCGGGCTACTGCTCGGTGCTGCAGGCGATGGAGCTCATCGGCGTCACGGGCGACTACGGACGCCGGCTGAGCGCGGTCGTGATCGGCTTCGGCGCCACCGCCCGCGGCGCGGTGACGGCGCTCAAGGCGCACGGGGCCGGTGACGTCACCGTCCTGACCACGCGCGGGATCGCGGCCGTGGGTTCCCCGATCCACTCGGTGCAGATCCGCCAGTTCGACCACGACCCGCACGAGCCCGGCGTGAGCCACGTGATCACCGACCGCGGTCGCGAGCCGCTGGCGGCATACCTCTCGAAGTACGACATCGTGGTCAACTGCACCTTCCAGGACACCTCGGCACCACTGACCTATCTGCAGACCGAGGACCTCGACTGCTTCCGACCGGGCAGTCTGATCGTCGACGTGTCGTGCGACGAGGGCATGGGCTTCTCGTGGGCAGTGCCCACGACCTTCGACGACCCGATGTTCACCGTCGGCGGTCGCGTCCACTACTACGCGGTGGACCACAGCCCGTCCTACCTCTGGAACTCGGCCACCTGGGAGAACAGCGAGGCGCTGCTGCCGTTCGTCGACACGGTGCTCGCCGGCCCCGAGGCCTGGGACGCGAACCAGACCGTCAAGCGGGCCATCGAGATCCGTGACGGCCGGATCTGCAACCCGGCGATCCTGGAGTTCCAGGGCCGATCGGCAGCCCACCCCTACCGGGCCGCCTGAGCATCGCCCACACACGTCCCCGCGTGCGACCGCGGGCGAGGTGCTCTCGCGGCGCAGGTTCGACGTGTGCTCGAGATGCGAAGTACGCGACGGGCGGACGTGGGAGGACGCCGTCCCTATCGAGACTCGCTGTGACCCAGGTCAGAGCCGGTTCTTTCCAGTAGCGCCACGCATTCGACGTGGTGCGTCATCGGGAAGAGGTCGAAGGCACGCAGCCGCTCGAGGCGGTAGCCGTGCTCGGCGAAGATCGCGAGGTCGCGGGCCAGGGCGGCGGGGTCGCAGGCGACGTACGCCACGGCCCGCGGCGCCCGGTCGACGACCTGCTCGACGACGGCGCGCTTGGCCCCCTCGCGCGGCGGGTCCAGGACGACGAGGTCGAAGGGCTCGTCGTACGACGACGCCAGCACCCGGTCGACGGGACCGCACTCCACGACGGCCCCTTCGTGGCCGGCCAGGTTGGCGCGGGCGTGCCCGCAGGCTGCGCGGTCGGCCTCCACGGCGACGAGCCGACCCCCGGTGAGGTCGCCGACGAAGCGAGCGAAGAGCCCCACACCGGCGTACAGGTCGAGCACCCGCTCCCCCGGCTGCGGGTCGAGGACGTCGATGACCGTGGACACCAGGACCGACGGGGCGCCGGGGTGCACCTGCCAGAAGCCGTCGGGGTCGACGGTGAAGTCGCGACCCTCGACGGTCTCGACGATCGGTGGCCCCGGCTCGGGCGTGCGGGCGTCGGGGTGGGCGATGAGGCAGTCGTCGACCGGTACGACGCGTCGCGAGCGGTGGGCGCGCAGGCCGCGGCGCCCGTCCTCGGTGCGGGCCCACTGCATCCGGGTCCGCCAGCGCAGGCCGTGGTCGTCGCCGGGCACCGGCTCGACTTCCAGGCCGGCGACCAGCGGGTGGTCGGCGGGCAGCCGGCCGAGGCGGACCAGCTGCTCGCGCACGACGGCGGCCTTGAGGTCGCGCTGCGCGGGCAGGGCGACGTGCTGGAAGTCGCAGCCGCCGCACAGTCCGGGGCCCGCGACGGGGCACGGGGCCTCGACCCGGTCCGGGGAGGGTGCCAGCACCTCGACGGCGTCGCCGCGCCAGAACCGGTCGCCCTCGCTGCCCTCGGTGATCTCGACGACCACCCGCTCCCCCGGCACCGTGTGGCGGGTGAAGACGACACGCGACTCAGGCTCGGGGAGCCGGACGATGCAGTGGCCGCCGTGCGCGACGGGGCCGACCTCGGCCTCGAACCGCTCGCCGACGCGGGAGGGGCCGCGGGACTTCCGCGCACGCGGGTGCCGGCTCATCGGCCGTCCCTGCGGTCGGTGACCCGGCCCCTGCGCAGGTCGCCGGCGTGCACGCGACCCTCCAGCGCCTCCTCGCGCTCGAGGGCGATGCGCGACGACCGGAGCTGGTAGGGCACCGAGGTGACCATGACGCCGGGGGCGAAGAGCAGCCGCCCCTTGAGGCGCAGGGCCGTCTGGTTGTGCAGCAGCTGCTCCCACCAGCGGCCCACGACGTACTCGGGGATGTAGACGGCGACCACGCCGCGCGGGTTGGCCTTCCGGATCTCCTGGGCGTACTGCACGATCGGCCGCGTCACCTCGCGGTACGGCGAGTGCAGCACCTTCAGCGGGACGTCGATCTGGCGCTGGTCCCACTCCTCCATCAGTCGCGCGGTGGCCGCGTCGTCGGTCGAGACGTAGATCGCCTCGAGGGCGTTGGGGCGGGTGGCCTTCGCGAACGCCAGCGCGCGCAGCGTGGGCTTGTGCAGCTTGGAGGCGAGCACGATGGCGTGCACGCGGGTCGGCATCACCTTGTCCTGCTCGTCGGCAGCCAGCTCGAGCT
>NZ_JBFUMD010000282.1:0-5167 GCF_054049555.1 Nocardioides sp. P5_C9_2 | reverse complement strand
GTGCAGGGCCTGCACGTCGCGGGCGAGCTGGTCGAGGACTGCCTGCTCGAAGTCCGCCTCCGGAGGGACGTAGCCCCGCTGCATCGAGGCGGGGCGGGGCGCGTTGGTCAGGCTCCAGGCCCGCAGCACGTGCAGGGGGATCCCGAGGCGGGCGGCGTGCCGACCCGCCCACACGACGGCCTGGCCGGAGGCACTGGACCCGTCATGACCCACGAGGATCCCGCCGTCGATCGTCACCGCTGCTCGCATGGAGCGAGCGTAGACTCACACCTCTGGACACGGCATCGTCCCGCGCGGCTGAGCAGCGGCGTATCAGGGCGAGGTCCGCACTCTCTTTACCTTCGAGCCGGCACCACGGGGCGCCGGAGGCCGGAGGAAGCACATGTCCACGAGTGACCTGGTCCTCGAGGGTGGAGGCGTCAAGGGTGCCGGCCTGGCCGGCGCCGTGCACGTCCTCGCCGAGACCTACGACTTCCACCGGGTGGCCGGCACGTCCGCGGGCGCCATCGTCGCCTCGCTGGTGGCCGCCGGGATGGGGCACCGCCTCGAGGAGCTGACGATCGACACCGACTTCGCCGACTTCCTCGACGAGGGTCCCGCCGGCCGGCTCCTCGGCCCGCTCGGCAACGGCCTCGACCTCCTCGCCCGCGAGGGACTGCACCAGGGCCGCAGCCTGCACCGCTGGATCCAGTTCACGCTGGCCGGGGCCGGCGTCCGGACCTGGGGCGACCTGCGACTGCCGGGCACCACCTCGCGCACTCCGGTCGAGCACCGCTACCGCCTGGTCGTCATCGTCTCGGACGTCTCGCGCGGACGGATGCTGCGCCTGCCCTGGGACTACGAGCGACTGCTGGGCTGCTCGCCCGACGCGATGCCGGTCGCCGACGCGGTCCGGGCCTCGGCGTCGATCCCGTTCTTCTTCCGGCCCTGGCACCTGCCCGTCGACCCGGCGCTCACGGGCGGCCGGACCGAGATCGTGCTCACCGACGGCGGGATGCTCTCGAACTTCCCGATCGGCCTCTTCGACGACGAGCCCGAGCACCCCACCATCGGGATCCGGCTCTCCGCGGGGTGCTCGCTGAGCGAGGAGCCGTGGTACGACGCCGACGACCCCCTGGCGCTGGCCCGCGCCCTCGTCGCGACCATGACCAACGCCCACGACCGCATCATCGAGGAGCAGCCCTCGGTCGTCTCGCGCACCGTCTTCGTCAAGACCGACGGCGTGCGCTCCACCGACTTCCGGCTCTCGGCGCGGACCAAGCGGGGACTCTTCGACAACGGGGTCGGCGCCGCGACGGCGTTCATGGCGGGCTGGGACTTCGCCACGTGGCGCCGCCAGCACGGCTCCCCCCGCGTCGCGGAGGGAGCCGCCTGACTCACCAGATGCGGACGCGCTGCTCCGGCTCGACCCACAGGGCGTCATCGGTCGAGGTCTCGAAGACCTCGTGGAACTCGTCGAGGTTGCGCACGATGTTGGCCCGGAACTCCGGCGGCGAGTGCGGGTCGATGGTGAGGTACTGCTGCTCCTGCTCCTTGCGCCGCTTGGTGCGCCAGCAGTAGGCCCAGTTGAGGAAGACCTTGCGGCGGTCCTCCAGCGAGGCCTCGCCGCCCTCGGCGATGACGAACGCCTTGTGGCCGATGGTCAGGCCACCGAGGTCGCCGATGTTCTCGCCGACCGTCAGCGCGCCGTTGACCTTCTCGCCGGGCAGCGCGCGCGGCTCGAAGCCGTCGTACTGCTCGATGAGCGCCTTGGACTTGACCTCGAAGGCGGCCTTGTCGTCGGCGGTCCACCAGTCGTTGAGGTTGCCGGCGCCGTCGTACTGCGCGCCCTGGTCGTCGAAGCCGTGGCCGATCTCGTGCCCGATGACCGCACCGATGCCGCCGTAGTTCTCCGCGGCGTGCGCGTCGGGGCTGAAGAACGGCTTCTGCAGGATCCCCGCCGGGAAGCAGATCTCGTTGGTGCCGGGGTTGTAGTAGGCGTTGACCGTCTGCGGCAGCATGAACCACTCGTCGCGGTCGACCGGCGAGCCGATCTTGGCCAGCTCGCGGTCGGTCTCGTACGCCGCCGACGCCGCGACGTTGCCCATCAGGTCGCCGGGGGTGACCCGCAGGTTGCTGTAGTCGCGGAACTTCTCCGGGTAGCCGATCTTGGGCCGGAAGGTGTCGAGCTTGTCGTAGGCCTTCTGCTTGGTCTCCTCGGTCATCCAGTCCAGCGCCTCGATGGAGACGCGGTAGGCCTGGAGCAGGTTGGCGACCAGGTCGTCCATCATCGCCTTGGACTCGGGCGGGAAGTGGCGCTCGACGTAGACCTTGCCGACGGCMTCGCCGATCGCGCCCTCGACCAGCGCGACGCCGCGCTTCCAGCGCTCGCGCAGCTCGGGGGTGCCGTTGAGGGTGCGGCCGTAGAAGTCGAAGTTGGTCTGCACGAAGTCGTCGGGGAGGTACGGCGCCGCGGAGCGCAGCACGTGGAACAGCAGCCACGGGCGCCACTGCTCGATGTCGACCTCCTCCAGCACGGTCGAGAGGTGCGCCAGGTAGGACGGCTGACGGACGCACGACTCGGCGATGGTCTCCGCGCTGCCGCCGAGGTTGGTGACGTAGGCCTCCCAGTCGAAGGCCGGCGCGAGCTCCTTGAGCTCCTCGAGCGTCATCAGGTTGTAGGTCTTCTGGACGTCGCGGGTCTCCGCGCGCTCCCAGTGGCCCTTGGCCAGGCGGGTGTCCACGTCGAGGACGGTCTGCGCCGCGGCCGCGGGGTGCGGGTGGCCGCCGAGCTCGAGCAGCCGGGTGAGGTAGCCGACGTACGCCTCGCGGATCTCGGCGAACTTGTCCTCTCGGTAGTAGCTCTCGTCCGGGAGCCCGAGGCCGCCCTGCGTGATGTGGAAGAGGTAGCGATCGGAGTTGCGGTCGTCGGTGTCGATGTAGGACCCGAACAGGCCGGCGCCGCCGATGCGCTCGAACTCGCCGAGGAACGCGGCCAGGTCACGCACGTCGCGCAGCGCCTCGACCGCGGTGACCAGCGGCTGGATCGGGCGCGTGCCGAGCCTGTCGATGGCCTCCTCGTCCATGAAGGAGGCGAAGAGGTCGCCGATCTTGCGGGCGTCCTCGCCGAGCTCGTCGGCAGGCGTCTCGGCCAGCGAGGTGATGATGTCGTTGACCTGCTGCTCGGCGACGTCGGCGAGCTGGACGAAGGGGCCCCAGCTCGAACGGTCGCTGGGGATCTCGGTCTCGTCGAGCCAGCGGCCGTTGACGTGGCCGAACAGGTCGTCCTGGGGACGGATGTCAGGGTTCATGCCCGGGCGGGCGTCGTCGAGGATGCTCACGGACCCGACCCTAACCGGCGGCACCCACACCGGTCAGCCAGTCGGTCGCCGCGGCCGGTCAGCGCACCCGTACGACGCTCTTGCCGAGCGTGCGGCGCTCGTCCATGTCGATGAGGGCCCGGCCGAAGTCCTCGAGGGCGTACGTCGCGCCGATGGGCGGCCTGATCGTCCCGCTCTCGATCATCGGCAGCAGCTCGGTCCACTGCTGCTGCATGAAGTCCTGGCGGGTCATCGCGTAGGCACCCCAGCCGACGCCGCGGACGTCGACGTTGTTGAGGAGCAGCCGGTTGACCTTGACCTCGGGGATGCCCTGGCCGGCGGCGAAGCCGACCACGAGCACCCGGCCCTGCTCGGCCAGACAGCGCAGCGAGTCGGTGAACAGGTCGCCGCCGACGACGTCGAGGACGATGTCCACGCCCCGGCCGTCGGTGAGCTCCTTGACGCGGTCCTTGAAGCCGTCCACCAGCACGGCGTCGTCGGCCCCGGCGGCACGCGCCACGGCGAGCTTCTCCTCGGTGCTGACCACGGCGATGGTGCGGGCGCCGTACCCCTTCGCGACCTGGAGGGTGGCGGTGCCGACCCCGCCGGCCGCGCCGTGCACGAGCACGGTCTCGCCCTCGCGGATCCCGCCGCGGTCCTTGAGGGCGAACTGCGCGGTCAGGTAGTTGAGCGGCAGCGCGGCGCCCTCGTCGTACGACAGGGCGTCGGGCAGCGGGAAGGTCCAGATGGCGGGCGAGGCGACCCGTTCGGCGGCGTTGCCCCAGCCGGCCACGCCGGCGACCCGCTGGCCGACGACCAGCGCGCTGGTGCCGGGGTCGAGGACCCGGCCGGCGAAGTCGACGCCGAGGTTGAAGGGCGGCTCCGGCTTCATCTGGTACTCCCCGCGGCTCAGCAGCAGGTCGGGGAAGGCGACCCCGACGCTGTGGACCTCGACGAGCACGTCGTCGGGTCCGGGAGTGGGCTCGGGGACGTCGTTGACGACGACGTCGGAGGGACCGGTGAGGGTGACGACCTGGGCAGCGCGCATGCCGAGCAGGCTAGCGACCCAATTCGGTGGCCCGCTGTCGGTGCCGACGGGCAGACTCTTCCCCATGCCGGACCCGCTGATCGACCAGGTGCAGGACACGGTCGGCGACCAGGTGGTCGGCCGACGGCTCCCCCGCGCCCTGACCCCCTTCCGGATCCCCGCCTACCGCTGGCTCGCGCTCGCCCTGGCCGCGAGCTCGTTCGCCGGCGGCGTGTGGATCGTCGCGCTCGTCTGGGAGGTCATCCGCCTCGGCGGCGGACCGGGCCAGCTCTCCACCGTGATGACCGCCAGCGCGGTCGGCGTGCTCGTCCCGGCCCTGCTCGCCGGCGTGGTGGCCGACCGGGTCCCGCAGAAGCTGATCCTGCTCGTCGTCGCCCTCGTCGAGCTGCTCGGCATGTCGCTGGTCGCCTTCCTCTCCTCCACCGACCTCAACGCGGTGTGGATGCTCGCGGGCGTCACCTTCGTGACCGGCATGGGGATGGCGTTCTACTACCCCGCCTACTCGGCGTGGCTGCCGGCGCTGATCCCCGAGTCCGACCTCCAGGCAGTCAACGGCTTCGAGGGCATGGTCCGCCCCACGATCGGGCAGGCCATCGGCCCCGCCGTCGCCGGTGCCGTCGTGGCCGCGAGCTCCCCGGGGACGGCGTTCACCCTCGCCGCGGCGTCCTCGGCCGTGGCGCTGGTGGTCCTCACCCGGGTCCCGAGCACCCCCGTCCGCCGCACCCTCGATGCCGCGCACGCGGGCCACCCGGTCCGCGCCGCGTTCGCCGACATGCGCGAGGGATTCTCCTACATGGTCCGCACCCCGTGGCTGCTGGCC
>NZ_JBFUMD010000281.1:0-5168 GCF_054049555.1 Nocardioides sp. P5_C9_2 | reverse complement strand
GACCACACCTGCTCCGCCCGCGCCCGCGCCAGCCACGCCGACTCCGCCCGCTCCGGTCCCGGCGCCCCCGGTCCCCACCACCCCGACACCCGCGCCCGCCCCCGCCCCTCCGCCGGCCAGCACCGGCGCCGCGGCGGCCATCGCCTTCGCCACCGCCCAGATCGGCGACCCCTACCGCTGGGGTGCGGCCGGCCCCGACGCCTGGGACTGCTCGGGCCTCACGGCGGGCGCCTGGGCCAAGGGCGGCAAGTACCTGCCGCACTACTCGGTCGCGCAGTTCAGCGGCTCGACGCGGATCAGCGCGTCCCAGCTCGCTCCCGGGGACCTGGTGTTCTGGGGCTCGAGCAGCAACCCGAGCTCGATCTACCACGTGGGCCTCTACGTGGGCGACGGCCAGATGATCCACGCCCCGCGCACCGGACGGCCGGTCGTCCGGGAGTCGATCTACTCCTGGACCACGCCGAACTTCTTCGCCCGCCCCTGACCGGTCGCCGGCGCGACCTTGGTCGCGAACCGGGCGGCCAGCTCGCCGGGGTCCAGCGTCCCGGCCAGGATCCGGGTGGTGGGCCAGCCCGAGGTGTCGAGACCCGAGAGCCGGTCGAAGACGGCGAGGTCGGCGGCGTACAGCTCGGCCAGCGACTGCAGGTCATCCGCGGTCGGCGGGGTCCCCGCGACCAGCTCCGCGCCGGCGTACCGGTTGCGCAGCGGCGGGTGCTTCTCGAAGCGCGGCAGGCCGAGGTGGTCGGTCGCCCGATCGACGGAGGAGTCGAAGGACGCCAGCATCGAGCGGAACTCCAGCAGCAGCCACTGCTCGCGCGCGAAGACCGCGAAGCCGCGCTCGAGCTGCGCGCCGTAGAAGCCGCGCGCGATCCCGGACATGTGCTTGTAGCGCATCGGCTTGACGTCGGTCGGCACGGTGTCGGGCAGCGACGTGGGACGGAACTCGGTGAGGAAGCCCGGMCAGTCCGGCCAGTCCGGGTGCCGCGTCCGGAGCATCGTCCAGTGCGAGAAGAGCCGCTCGAGCGGGTCGCGGAAGACCGCGATCAGCGGCATGTCCGCCCGGTAGGCGCGCATCCGCTCCAACGCCTGCGGCCAGAACAGGTAGACCGGGGTGGAGTCGCCGACCATCGTGTGCACCTTCGCCCGACGCGGCGCGGTGTAGTCGCGCTCGTAGTCGGGGTGCTCCCAGTCGTAGGACTCGTCGTTGAAGAAGTGCGCCTCCTTGCGGGGCGGGCGGCACACGAGGCGGTGCTGGCTGATCGTCCCCGACAGGGTGGAGGTGCCGCTCTTCTGGACACCGACGATCGAGAAGTTGTACGGCATCCGCCCGAGATCGACGTCGGGCCCGGGGCGGTTCACGCGCGCGACGCTACCTTGTGGYCATGACCACCGAGCACGCCGCTGAGCACACCACGGAGCAGGACGCCGAGCACGCCGCTGAGCACGACATCCAGCAGCCCCCCGGCGGCTACGTGCGGCCCGAGGTCGACGTCGCCGCGATGACCGCGCTGCTGGACGGCCGGTACGCCGAGGTGCGCGCCCTGGTGCGCACCAACCTGGTCGAGCAGGCCGGGATCCTGCTCGAGGCCGAGACCCTGGACACCGCCGCGTTCCGCGAGCGGGTCAAGGAGGTCGTCGTCCAGATGGCCGCGACCGGCCAGACCGGCATGGGCTTCCCCGAGCAGTACGGCGGGGGCGGCGACATCGGCGCCTCCATCGCGGCCTTCGAGACCCTCGCCCTCGGGGACCTGAGCGTGCTGGTCAAGGTGGGGGTCCAGTTCGGCCTCTTCGGCGGCGCCATCCTGCAGCTCGGCACCCAGCGCCACCACGAGGCCTACCTCGCCCGGCTCATCACCGGGGAGCTGATGGGCTGCTTCGCGATGACCGAGACCGGACACGGCTCCAACGTGCAGGCCCTCGGCACCACCGCGACGTACGACGTCGACACCGGCGAGTTCGTGATCACGACCCCCGACGACGCCAGCCGCAAGGACTACATCGGCAACGCCGCCGCGCACGCCGACGTGGCGGTGGTCTTCGCCCAGCTCGAGATCGGCGGCCAGTCCCAGGGCGTCCACGCCTTCCTCGTGCCGCTGCGCGAGGACGGTGACGTGCTGCCCGGCATCCGGATCGAGGACTGCGGACCCAAGATCGGCCTCAACGGCGTCGACAACGGTCGCATCTGGTTCGACGGGGTCCGCATCCCGCGCGACAACCTGCTCGACCAGTTCGCCGCGGTGTCCGCCGACGGCGCCTACTCCAGCCCGATCGAGAACCCCAACCGCCGCTTCTTCACCATGCTCGGCACCCTCGTCCAGGGCCGCGTCTGCGTCGGCGGCGCCGGCATCAACGCCTCCAAGGTCGCGCTGACCATCGCCGTCCGGTACGCCGTCCGGCGCCGGCAGTTCGAGGCCAGCAACCCGCCCGTGGAGGACCTGATCCTCGACTACGGCATGCACCAGCGCCGGCTCCTCCCGCTGCTCGCCCGCACCTATGCGCTGCACTTCGCCCAGGAGTCGGTCGCCCAGCAGCTGCACGACGTCTTCTCCGGCCCGCCGCCCACCGGGGGTCAGGAGGGCGAGCAGCACCGTCGCCGGCTCGAGTCGGAGGCGGCCGGGCTCAAGGCGCTCGGCACGTGGCACGCCAGCCGCACCATCCAGGAGTGCCGCGAGGCCTGCGGTGGTGCCGGCTACCTCAGTGCCAACCGGTTCGACGCGCTGCGGGCCGACACCGACGTCTTCACGACCTTCGAGGGCGACAACCACGTCCTCCTCCAGCTGGTCGCCAAGGGGCTGCTGACCGACTACGCCAGTGAGTTCGAGGACATGGACCAGTTCGGCATGGCCCGCTTCGTCGCGGGGCTGGCGGTCGACACCGTCCTGGAGAGGACCAGCGCCCGCAAGCTCCTCTCCGCCATCAGCGACTTCTCGATCAGGGACGTGCTGCCCGGCGGCGACGACTGGGACCAGGAGGCGGGCCTGCTCGACCCGGCGTACCAGCAGGCGATGCTGCGCTTCCGCGAGGAGCACATGCTCGGCGGCGTCGCCCGCCGCCTCAAGCGCGGCATCGACGGCGGCATGAACCCCGGGGAGGTCTTCTCCCGGGTCCAGGACCACGTGATCGGCGCCGCCCGCGCGCACGTCGAGCGCCTGGTGCTGGACGCCTTCGTGGCCAAGGCCGCCGCGCAGCCGTCCGGCGACACCAAGGTCGCCCTCAACCTGCTGTGCGACCTGCACGCCCTCACGACCATCGAGTCCGACCGCGCCTGGTTCATGGAGCACGGTCGCCTCACGGCCGCCCGCTCCAAGGCGATCAGCCGCGAGGTCAACGACCTCTGCCGCAAGATCCGGCCGCTGGCGGTCGACCTGGTGGACGCCCTCGGCGTGCCCCGGGAGATGCTGCGGTCGGAGGAGATCCTCGGCGCATGAGACTCCTGGGTGGCTGGCACGAGGACCCGCTGTGGGCCAGCGTCTACGGCTGGCTCGTCGAGCACCGCCGCGTCGGCGGGCTGGCCTGGCGGCTCGGCCTGGGCAGTGACCTCGGCCTCCTGTACGACGCCGTGCGCGAGGTCGGTCGGCTCCCCGCCGGGTCGCGGGTGCTCGACGTACCCACCGGCAACGGCATCGCCCTCCGCGGCATCACGCCGGGGCAGGGGTTGGACTACGTCGCCGCCGACATCTCCGCCCCGATGCTCGACCGGGCCCTGGCCACCGCCCGTCGCCTCGGTGTCGACGACCAGGTGACCCCGCTCGTCGCGGACGTGGGCGACCTGCCCCTCGACGACGCCTCGGTCGACCTGGTGGCCACCTTCACCGGGTTGCACTGCTTCCCCGACCCGCACCGGGCGGTCCGGGAGATGGTGCGGGTGCTGCGCCCCGGCGGGGTCATCACCGGCAGCGCGCTGTTCCTCGACACGGGGCGCGCCCACGAGCCGGTCCGCCGGATGGGCACGCTGGCCGGCATCCTCGGACCCATGTGCACCGCCCGCGAGGCGGTGACCTGGCTGACCGAGGCCGGTTGCCGCGACGTCGACCTGCACCTCAGCGGCGGGGTCGGCTACTTCCGCGCCGTCGCCGGCTGACCTGTCACAGGGCGGGGCCGGCCGGTGTCTCCATGACGAGGACCCGGGACGAGCCGGGACCTGTCGACGAGGAGGCACCCCATGCCCAGCACGTTCCGCATCCCCCAGGCCCGCCTCGACGGCGTCCACGGCCGCGTCATGACCGCGGTCGCCCGTCGCCTGTGGGGCGAGGTGCCCGACAACGCCCGGGTCCTGCTCCACCACCGGCCGATCGCACGGGCGGTCTTCTCCTTCGAGCAGAAGGTCGCCCGGTGGAAGGCCCTCGACCCGCACCTCAAGACCTACGCACAGCTGGCCGGCGCCGCGCAGATCGGCTGCTCGTGGTGCCTGGACTTCGGCTACTTCCTCGCCCACGAGGAGGGCCTCACGCTCGACAAGGTGCGCGAGGTGCCCCGCTGGCGCGAGGCCGACGTCTTCACCGACCTCGAGCGTGACGTGATGGCCTACGCCGAGGCGATGACCTCGACCCCGCCGACGGTCACCGACGAGATGGTGGCCGCCCTCGACGCCGCGCTGGGCCACGAGGCGATGGTCGAGCTGACCATGATGGTGGCGGTCGAGAACCAGCGCTCCCGCTTCAACGCGGCCATGGGCCTGGCCAGCCAGGGTTACGCGGACCGCTGCGAGCTGGCTCCGCTCGCCGTACGCTCGCACGCATGAGGGGGCCGACGACGGACGCGTTCGTCGCCCACCGCAGCCTGCTCTTCACCGTGGCCTACGAGATGCTCGGGTCGGCGGCCGACGCCGAGGACGTCCTGCAGGAGGTCTGGCTGCGCTGGTCGGGCGTGGAGCACGACGAGGTCCGCGACGCGCGGGCCTACCTCGTGCGCATCACGACCCGGCTGGCGCTCAACCACCTGCGGGCCGGCGCGCGCCGACGCGAGGAGTACGTCGGGCCGTGGCTGCCGGAGCCGCTGATGACCACTCCCGACGTCGCCGAGGACGTCGAGCTGGCCGAGGGGGTCTCGACCGCCATGCTGCTGGTGCTCGAGACGCTGCCGCCGACCGAGCGGGCGGTCTTCGTGCTGCGCGAGGTCTTCGACGTGCCGTACGACGAGATCGCGGCCGCCGTGGACAAGTCCGAGGC
>NZ_JBFUMD010000280.1:0-5169 GCF_054049555.1 Nocardioides sp. P5_C9_2 | reverse complement strand
GGCGGAGGTCGCCGCGCGGGACGGCGACGCGCGGCTGGTCGGCGTGGGTGGCGGCGACCAGCGGCACCACAGCTCCCTGGGCGACCTGATCGCCAACGCGGAGTGGGGGCGGTTCCGTCAGGGTCAGGTGGACCGGCTCAACGTCGCGACCGGGCCCGACGACGAGCGCGCCACGGTCGCCTTCGGGCTGCACCTGTTCCGCTACGCCGACCGGCCGGTCGTCGTGCTCCAGCGCGGCCACAACCCGCAGTACGGCGGTGAGGCCCGCCTCGAGGTGATCGTGGAGGACCCGGAGGTCGGATCGGCGCTGCTGGCCGAGGTCCGCGAGCTGGCCGTCTCGCGCTCTGTGCTGCGCGGCCAGGTGGTCAGCTTCGCGGGCAACCCGTACGAGCACTCGATGGGCGGGATCACCTTCGTCCGGCGTCCCGACCTGCCGGCCGAGCGGGTGATCCTCCCCGAGGGCACGCTGACCCAGGTGCGCGGACACGTCGTCGACCTGGCCGTGCACCGTGACGAGCTCCGCCGGCGCGGGCAGCACCTCAAGCGCGGCATCCTGCTCTACGGGCCGCCCGGCACCGGCAAGACCCACACGGTCCGGCACCTGATCGGTGCCGGCGCCGACACCACGGTGGTGCTGCTCTCCGGGACCCAGATGGCCTTCGTCGCCCAGGCCGCGCAGATCGCCCGTGCCCACCAGCCGGCGATCGTCGTGCTCGAGGACGTCGACCTGATCGCGGAGGACCGCGACCACGGTCCCTACGGCGGTGGCTCGTCGCCCCTCCTCTTCACGCTGCTGGACGCGATGGACGGCCTCGACCAGGACGCCGACGTGGTCTTCCTGCTCACCACCAACCGCGCCGAGGCGCTCGAGCGTGCGCTGTCGCAGCGACCGGGGCGGGTCGACCTGGCGGTCGAGATCCCGCTGCCCGACGAGGCGGCCCGCCGCCAGCTCATCGCCCTGTACGCCGCCGACGCCGGCTTCGGTGACGAGGCGATCGTGGCCGCGGCCGAGGCGGCGGCCGGCACCACGGCGTCGTACGCCAAGGAGCTGGTGCGCCGCGCGGTGCTGCGTGCGGCGATCGCCGAGCGGGATCCGGTGGACGAGGACCWCGCCGCCGCCACGCACGAGCTGCAGGCGGACGGTGCGGTGCTGACGCGGTCGCTGCTGGGCAGCGCGGCGGGCTAGGCCGGCCGGGCGGGGCGCCGGACATCGGGTCGAGCGGTGTCGGTGCCCCTCTATAGGGTTCCGAGGGTGAGTGAATCCATGATCCTGGCCAGGGGGCTGCGCAAGTCGTTCGGCGAGTTCGAGGCCGTCAAGGGCATCGACGTCGACGTGCGTCGCGGCGAGGCGTTCGGCTTCCTCGGTCCCAACGGCGCCGGCAAGTCGAGCACCATGCGCATGATCGCCAGCGTCAGCCCCATCAGCGGCGGCTCGCTGGAGATCCTCGGCATGGACCCCGCGACCGACGGTCCCGCGATCCGCGGACGGCTCGGGGTCTGCCCGCAGGAGGACACCCTCGACAACGAGCTCAACGTCCGCGACAACCTCTACATCTACGGCCGCTACTTCGGGATCCCCAAGGGCGAGGTCAACAGCCGGGTCGACGAGCTCCTCGAGTTCGTCTCGCTCACCGAGAAGGCGAAGTCCAAGGTCGAGGACCTCTCCGGCGGGATGAAGCGGCGGCTCACCATCGCCCGCAGCCTGGTCAACCGACCCGACCTGCTGCTGCTCGACGAGCCCACGACCGGGCTCGACCCGCAGGCGCGCCACGTCCTGTGGGACCAGCTCTTCCGGCTCAAGCAGGCCGGCGTGACACTGGTGATCACCACTCACTACATGGACGAGGCCGAGCAGCTCTGCGACCGCCTGGTGGTCATGGACAAGGGGCTCATCGCGGCCGAGGGATCGCCGCGGCAGCTCATCGAGGAGCACTCGACGCGCGAGGTCGCCGAGCTCCGCTTCGCCATCACCGACGAGACCAACCCGCACGAGGTCATCGCCGACAAGATCGAGGACCTCGGCCGCCTCGAGGTGCTGCCCGACCGGATCCTGGTCTACAGCCCCGACGGCGAGGAGGTCATCGCCAAGGTCCACGAGCGGGGACTCGACCCGATCGGGGTGCTGGTGCGTCGCTCCACCCTGGAGGACGTCTTCCTCAAGCTGACCGGCCGGACGTTGGTGGACTGATGGCCACCGCGACGACTCCGGCCCCCGGACTGAGCCTTGTCACCGGGACGCTGCGACAGACCGACTACTGGTGGACGGTCTTCAAGCGCACCTGGAAGGGCGGAGCGATCAACTCGTTCGTCTCGCCGCTGTTCTACGTCGTGGCGATGGGCGTGCTGCTCGGCGGCTTCATCCCCGGCGACCCGGCCAAGCTCGAGGGAGCGACGTCCTACCTCGCGTTCATCGTGCCCGGCCTGGTGGCCACGCACGCGATGACCATCGCCGTGGGGGAGACCACCTATCCCGTCATGGGCGCGGTCAAGTGGCACAAGACCTACTACTCCATGATCGCCACGCCGCTGGAGCCACGGCACCTGGTCGCGGCCCACATGATGTTCGTGCTGTTCCGCCTCGCCACCGCGTGCGGGGTCTTCATGCTGGTGCTGGCCCCGTTCGGCGTCTTCGAGTCGTGGTGGGGACCCTTCCTCGCCTTCGGCTCGCAGCTGCTCGTCGGGATGGCCTTCGCCGTCCTGGTCTACGGCTACAGCACCC
Organism: Nocardioides sp. P5_C9_2; assembly: GCF_054049555.1. NCBI lineage: Bacteria > Bacillati > Actinomycetota > Actinomycetes > Propionibacteriales > Nocardioidaceae > Nocardioides > Nocardioides sp. P5_C9_2. Next base: position 2,450 of record NZ_JBFUMD010000280.1, on the reverse strand, counting down.
GGGTCCGCAGCGAGTCCRCGTTCGGGGTGCTCTTCCGGCTCGGGGTGCTGCCGTTGACGCTGTTCTCGGGCGCGTTCTTCCCGATCTCCAACCTCGGTCCGGTGCTGGAGTGGGTCGCCCGGCTCACCCCGTTGTGGCACGGGGTCAACCTGTCCCGGATGTTCTGCCTCGACACCGTCGACTGGTCGCTGGCCGCCCTCAACGTCGGCGTGCTCGTCGCGGCGATCGCGGTGGGCTGGTTCTGGTCGGTCTCGGGTCTCGAGCAGAGGCTGGCGGACTGATGGCCACCACGACCCGTCCCGTGCACCCCCCGCTCGGTCCGGCCCGGGCGGCCTGGCTGCTGGTCACCCGCAGCTACACCGTCTACCGCCAGCAGTGGAAGCTCTTCCTCACCGGGTTCCTCGAGCCCGTCTTCTTCCTGTTCTCCATCGGCATCGGCGTCGGCCAGCTGATCACCACCTTCGAGGTGGGTGGCGAGGCCATCCCCTACGCCGAGTTCGTCGCGCCCGGGATGCTGGCGGTGAGCGCCTTCAACGGCGCCCTGATGGACAGCACCTACAACGTCTTCTTCAAGCTCAAGTACGACAAGCTCTACGACCAGATGCTCGCCACCCCGCTGACCACGGCCGACATCGCGCGCGGCGAGATCCTGTGGGGGCAGCTGCGCGGGTCGAGCTACTCGGTCGCCTTCCTCCTGCTCATGTGGGCGCTGGGGATGCTGCACTCCTGGACGGCGGTCCTGGCCCTGCCCGCCGCCCTGCTGATCGGGTTCGCGTTCTCGGCGGTCTGCATGGCGACCACGACGTGGATGACCTCGTGGCAGGACTTCGACAAGATCACCCTCCTCCAGCTGCCGCTCTTCCTGTTCTCCGCGACGTTCTTCCCGATCACCGCGTACGACGGATGGTTGCGCTGGGTGGTCGAGGCGACCCCTCTCTACCGCGGAGTCGTGCTGTGCCGCGAGCTCACGTTGGGCCAGGTCGGCTGGGAGAGCGCGGTCTCGGTGGTCTACCTGGTCGTCATGGGGCTCATCGGGCTGGCGGTCGTGCGCCGGCGGTTGGACACGCTGCTGCTCACCTGACCCCGCGCCCCTCACCTGGCGTGGAGCACGCCCCCGACCGCTGAGAGGATGGAGCCATGGCCGCGCCCGATCCGATCGCCCCGGACACCAAGGACTGGACCTGGGTCCTCGAGCGCCCGTGCCCCGAGTGCGGGTTCGACCCGGCCGCCCACTCGCTGGCGTCGCTGCCCGGGCTGCTGCACGACTCGGCGATGACCTGGTCGTCCGTGCTCGGCCGGGCTGATGCCGCCCGGCGCCCGGCGCCCGACGTGTGGTCGGCGCTGGAGTACGCCTGCCACGTCCGCGACGTGCACCGGCTCTTCGCCGAGCGCGTCGTGCTGATGCTGGAGCAGGACGCGCCGCGCTTCGCGAACTGGGACCAGGACGAGACGGCCATCGCCTCGGGCTACGCCCGGCAGGACCCGGCCACCGTCGACGCGGAGCTGGTCGAGGCGGCGGGACACGCGGCGGGCGTCTATGCGAGCGTGGCGGCCGAGCAGGCCGGCCGGTGTGGCACCCGGTCCGACGGCAGCGAGTTCACCGTCGAGACGCTCGGGCTCTACCACCTCCACGACGTGCTGCACCACGGTCACGACGTGGGCACGTCATGATCGATCCGGTCCAGGCCACCGTCCGCGCGTACGACGAGCACGCGGCCGCCTACCGCGACGTCACCGCAGCGCTGGACGAGGGGACGAGGGCGTCCGTCGATGCCTTCGCCGCGCGTCTCGGACCCACCGCCCGGGTGCTCGAGATCGGCAGCGGCGGGGGCCGCGACGCCCGTGCGCTGGAGATGGCCGGACTGCACGTCGACCGGACCGACATCACCCCCGGCTTCGTCGGGCTGCTGCGGGAGGCCGGCCACGAGGCACGGGTCCTGGACCCGCTGCACGACGAGCTCGGCCCACCCGGGACCTACGACGGGGTGTGGGCCAACGCCTGCCTGCTCCACGTCGACCGTGCCGACCTCCCGACGGTGCTCGAGCGGCTGGCCACGGCGACCCGGGCCGGGGGCGTCCTGCAGCTGACGGTCAAGGAAGGCGACGGGGAGGCCTGGTCCGTGCACGGGAGCATCGAGGCCCCGCGTCGGTTCGTCCACTGGCACGAGGCGCCGCTGGGCGAGGTGCTCGCCGAGGCCGGATGGCAGGTCGAGACGCTGCGTCGCCGTTCGGGCCGAGACGGCGAGCCCTGGCTGGAAGCGCTGGCGGTCCGCGGATGAGGCACACCGAGTTCTRGGCCCGTCTCGACCACACCCTCGGCACCGCGTCGTCGCGGTCGTGGGCCGAGCTGTTCGTCATCTCCGACCTCGGCGGTCGCACGGTCGTGGAGGACCTCGACGCCGTTACGCCGCCCAAGCAGGTGTGGGCCGCGGTGTGGCGGGTCCTCGAGC
>NZ_JBFUMD010000279.1:0-5177 GCF_054049555.1 Nocardioides sp. P5_C9_2 | reverse complement strand
AAGCGGTGCCGGGCCCGTGGTGCCGCCGCACGCCTCTCCCCCCGGTCCGTCCACCGGTCCGGCCGCCGGTCCGTCCGCCGGCTCGGGGCAGGCAGGGACGAGGACGGGCGTGGCACGCACCGACTCTAACGGCGGTGCGGTCGCGCGGGCGGAGGACTCGGCGGTGCCGGGGGGTGCGGTCCGACCCCCTAGAGTTGTCGCTCGTGTCCGACGCTCCGCTCCCTCCGCTCCAGATCGTCGACGTGCAGCGTCGGGTGGGTGCCGAGCTGGACCGCATCGGACCCGTCATCGACGAGCTGGGGGCCCGGTTCGCCGGCGCCGGCGAGGAGCTCGCCCTGGTGGGCGGACCGGTGCGCGACGCGATGCTCGGCCGTCTCCAGAACGACCTCGACTTCACCACCTCGGCCCACCCCGACGTGACCGAGCGGCTGCTCAAGGGCTGGGCCGACGCCATCTGGGACATGGGCCGCGCCTTCGGCACCATCGGCTGCCGCAAGGGGCCCTGGCAGGTCGAGATCACGACGTACCGTGCGGAGACCTACGACCCGTCCTCCCGCAAGCCCGACGTCGAGTACGGCGACTCGCTGGCCGGCGACCTCGGCCGCCGCGACTTCACCGTCAACGCGATGGCGGTGCGGGTGCCGGGCCGCGACTTCGAGGACCTGCACGGCGGGTTGCTCGACCTCGCGCAGCGGGTGCTGCGCACGCCGGGGACGCCCGAGGACTCGTTCTCCGACGACCCGTTGCGGATGATGCGGGCGGCGCGCTTCGCCGCCCAGCTCGGCTTCACYGTCGCTCCCGAGGTCGTCGCCGCGATGACCGCAATGGCCGGCCGCATCGAGATCATCTCCGCCGAGCGGGTGCGCGACGAGCTCGTCAAGCTGGTCTGCGCGCCGTACCCCCGTCTGGGGCTCAGCCTCCTGGTGGAGACCGGGCTGGCGGAGCACGTGCTGCCCGAGCTGCCCGCGCTGGCGCTCGAGCGCGACGAGCACCACCGGCACAAGGATGTCTACGAGCACACCCTCACCGTGCTCGAGCAGTCGATCGACCTCGAGCACCGGCTCGAGCCCGACGTCTCCGCCCCAGACTTCATCAGCCGCTTCGCCGCGCTCATGCACGACATCGGCAAGCCGCGCACCCGGCGCTTCGAGTCCGGGGGCGTGGTGACGTTCCACCACCACGACGTCGTGGGCGCCAAGATGACCCGCAAGCGGATGCGGGCGCTGCGCTTCTCCAACCACGACATCGACGCGGTCAGCACCCTGGTCGAGCTGCACCTGCGCTTCCACGGCTACGGCTCGGGGGAGTGGACGGACTCGGCCGTACGCCGCTACGTGCGCGACGCCGGCGACCAGCTCGAGCGCCTGCACATCCTCACCCGCGCCGACTGCACCACCCGCAACCAGCGCAAGGCCGACCGGCTGCGCCGCACCTACGACTCGCTCGAGGAGCGGATCGCCCGGCTGTCGGAGCAGGAGGAGCTCGACTCCATCCGCCCCGACCTCGACGGCAACGCGATCATGGAGATCCTGGGCGTCGGGCCCGGTCGGGAGGTGGGCGAGGCCTACCGCTTCCTGCTCGAGCTGCGGATGGACGAGGGCAGTCTCGGCCCCGACGAGGCGAGGGCCCGCCTGCTGGAGTGGTGGGCGCACCGCTAGCCTCCCGCCCATGAGCCTTGCGCGTGGCGTGACCGAGGACGTCGAGACCCTGATCGAGGAGTCCGTGGAGGTGGCGGCCGACCCGGCCCGGGTGTGGGCGCTGGTCTCCGACCTGCCGCGGCTGGCCGAGTGGAGCCCGCAGGTGGTGCGCTCCTTCGTCCGGACCGGTCGCCCGATCCGGCTGGGCACGAAGCTGCTCAACGTCAACCGCCGCGGCCTGCTGGTGTGGCCGACCCGGTCCACGGTCGTGCGCTTCGAGCCGCACCGCGAGATCGCGTTCCGGGTCAAGGACAACTTCACGATCTGGTCCCTCACCCTCGAGCCGACGGCCTCGGGCACCCGCGTCGTCCAGCGTCGCGAGGCACCCGACGGGATCTCGGCCGTCTCCGGGCGGCTCACCCGGACCGTGCTGGGTGGCGTGCCGTCCTTCCAGGCCGAGCTGCGCGAGGGCATGCGCGCCACGCTCGCGGGGATCAAGGCCTCGGCCGAGGCCTGACACCGCGCTGGGTCGGGTCGGGCGGGTCGGGCCGGGCGGGTCGGGCCTGCCGGGTCGGGCCTGGATCGCGCCTCGCTCGGGCGACGGAGCTGGCGGCGTAAGTGGCGGCGGACGACGGGGTTCCGGTCCGCCGCGATGTCGCCCGCCGCCAGTGCGCGGATCGGGAGGTCGCCCGCCGCCAGTGTGTGCGGCGTCGTACGCCGATCGGGGGGTCGCGGGAAGCGCGACGAGGCGGCCCACATACCCCCGGGATCGCGGCCGGCCGGTCGGGCGGCTTAGGTGGCGGCGGACGACGGGGTTCCAGAGCGCCGCGGTGTCGCCCGCCGCCAGTGCGCGGATCGGGAGGTCGCCCGCCGCCAGTGTGTGCGGCGTCGTACGTCGATCGTCCGGGGCAGCGCGACAAGGATCGCGCCGGTCGGGCGGCCTAGGTGGCGGCGGACGACGGGGTTCCGGTGCGCCGCGGTGTCGCCGGCCGCCAGTGCGCGGACCGCGATGTCGCCCGCCGCCAGTTGCGCGACGTCGTACGTCGTTCCGGCCCCGGGGAAGCGCGACGAGGCGGCCCGCACACCCCCCGGGTGCGGGCCGCCTCGTCGACGCTGTCGCCCCCCGTGCCCGACAGCGTCACGTGCCCCAGCTCAGTGCCTCGCCCGCACGCCCGTCCTGCCGGTCGTGCCGGAGGAGGGCGTGGCGGAGCCGTCCCCCTGGACGCGACCCGCCGGCACCCCCCTCCGGTGGGCCCGCTTGGGCCGCCGCGGACCAAGCGCCCCCGTGGCACCGGTCCCACCCCCGGCGACCCGACCGGCGATCTGGATCGCCAGCACGGCTGGGATCAGGTCGAGATCCGTGTGCTGCCGCATGGCGCGTCCTTCCGGTCGACTCGTGTGCCGCGGTCCCCCGGTGCGGCCTGTGCACCCCCTCAGAGCGGCCTGTCCCGGCGCAGATACACACACCCGCATCCGGTCTGGACCACCTCGCGGGTCGAGAGGGATCACGGGAAATGCCGACAGCCCCGGCCGGGGGCCGGGGCTGTCGGGTGGTGCGCTCGAACGGGTGGCGCAGCGAGGTCACTCGCCGGCGATGAACTTCTCCAGCTCCGCGCGAMCGAGGTCGTCGGGCATCTGCACCGGCGGGGACTTCATCAGGTACGTCGAGGCCGGGATGATCGGGCCCCCGACGCCACGGTCCATGGCGATCTTGGCGGCACGGACGGCGTCGATGATGATGCCGGCCGAGTTGGGCGAGTCCCAGACCTCGAGCTTGTACTCGAGGTTGAGGGGGACGTCACCGAAGGCGCGGCCCTCGAGGCGGACGTAGGCCCACTTGCGGTCGTCGAGCCACGCGACGTAGTCCGACGGACCGATGTGGACGTTGCGGTCGCTGATCTTGTCGGCCAGCTCGCCCTTGAGGTTCGAGGTCACGGCCTGGGTCTTGGAGACCTTCTTGGACTCCAGGCGCTCACGCTCGAGCATGTTCTTGAAGTCCATGTTGCCGCCGACGTTGAGCTGGTAGGTGCGGTCGAGCGCGACGCCGCGGTCCTCGAACAGCTTGGCCATCACGCGGTGCGTGATGGTCGCGCCGACCTGGGACTTGATGTCGTCGCCGACGATCGGGACGCCGGCGTCCTCGAACTTCTTGGCCCACACCGGGTCGGAGGCGATGAAGACGGGCAGGGCGTTGACGAAGCCGACCCCGGCGTCGATGGCGCACTGCGCGTAGAACTTGTCGGCCTCCTCGGAGCCCACCGGCAGGTAGGACACGAGGACGTCGACCTTGGCGTCCTTGAGGACCTGGACGACGTCGACCGCCTCGGCGGGGGACTCGTCGATGGTCATGCGGTAGTACTTGCCGAGACCGTCGAGCGTCGGGCCACGCAGCACCTCGATGCCGAGCGTCGGGACGTCCGCGATCTTGATGGTGTTGTTCTCGGAGGCGTTGATGGCCTCGGAGAGGTCCTTGCCGACCTTCTTGTCGTCGACGTCGAAGGCGGCGACGAACTCGACGTCACCGACGTGGTAGTCGCCGAACTTCACGTGCATGAGCCCGGGCACGGTGGCCTGCGGGTCGGCGTCGCGGTAGTACTCCACGCCCTGGATGAGGGAGGTGGCGCAGTTGCCGACTCCCGCGATTGCTACTCGTACCGAACCCATGGGGCTCTCCTTGTCTGGCTGGTTGCGTCTACAGGTCTGTGCTGGTGCCGGTGCTGGCGACCGGGGTGGTGCTGATCTGTCCGGGTGACTCGCCGCGCTCGGCCCTGATCAGGTCCGAGAGCCAGCGCACCTCGCGCTCCACCGACTCGACCCCGTGCCGTTGGAGCTCCCCGGCGTAGCGGTCGACCTCGGCCTGGGTTCGCTCGAGGTCCTGCTGGACCCGGGCGAGCCGCTCCTGGAGGCGAGTGCGACGTCCCTCGAGGACGCGCAGCCGGATCTCCATGTCGGTGGAGGAGAAGAAGGCGAAGCGGATGTCGAAGGTGTCGTCCTCCCACGCCGTGGGCCCGACCTCGGACATCAGCCGGGAGAACTCCTCGGTGCCCGCCACGGTGACCTGGTAGACGATCCGCGGCCGCCTGGTCACCTGGGTGGTGGTGCTGAGCTCCTCGATGAGGCCGGTGCGCAGCATCTTCTTCAGGGCCGGGTAGAGCGAGCCGTAGGACAGCACCCGGCCCCAGCCCAGCATGAGGTTCAGCCGCTTGCGCAGCTCGTAGCCGTGCATGGGTGCCTCGTGCAGCAGTCCGAGGACTGCAAGCTCGATGGTCTCTCCGCGACGTGCCACGAGACCTATCGTACCGATATATCCGAGGTGCGCCATTCAGCGCCGCGGTGGCGCGCGCCACGGGCGGCGTCGCGAGGACAGGGCCCAGTCACGCAGGTGGCCGTACCCTTGCCGCCGTGAGTGCGAAGCGCAGAGCAGACGGTCCGGCCTCCAAGCGCCGACCCACCAAGCCCCGCAGGACCACCGGCCAGCGGGTCCGCAGCGTCCTCAAGAAGCTGCTGCTGGTGGGCCTGGTCGTGGGCCTGCTCGGGCTG
>NZ_JBFUMD010000278.1:0-5187 GCF_054049555.1 Nocardioides sp. P5_C9_2 | reverse complement strand
GACGCAGCCCTCCGCGTCGAGGTCCTCGCGGTAGAGCTTCTTGAGGGCCCCGCGGGCGAACAGCGACCCCGAGCCCACCGAGTGGAAGGCGGTCTCCTCGTAGCGACCGCCGGTGACGTCGTAGCTGAAGATCCGCCCCTGGTCGGCCGCGAGGTCGTAGCCGGCGAAGAGCGGCACGACGGCCAGGCCCTGCATCGCGAGACCGAGGTTGGCGCGGATCAGCGTCGCGAGGCGGTTGGCCTTGCCGTCCATCGAGAGCGTGGTGCCCTCGATCTTCTCGTAGTGCTCGAGCTCGGTCTGGAAGAGCCGGACCATCTCGACCGCGAGGCCGGCGGTGCCGGCGATGCCGACCACGGAGTACTCGTCGGCGGGGAAGACCTTCTCGATGTCGCGCTGGGCGATGATGTTGCCCATTGTCGCGCGGCGATCACCCGCCATGACGACCCCGCCGGGGAACGTGGCAGCGACGATCGTGGTGCCGTGGGGGGCGAGGTCACCCGCGTTGCCCGTGGGCACCGCACGGCGGCCCGGGAGGAGGTCCGGCTGGTGGTCACCGAGGAAGTCGGCGAAGCTCGAGGTCCCCGGCGACATGTAGGACGCGGRCAGGCGATCGCTCACTGTCCGCCCTTCTGGATGAACGACTTCACGAAGTCCTCGGCGTTGGTCTCGAGGACGTCGTCGATCTCGTCGAGGATGGCGTCGACGTCGTCGTCGATCACCTCCTTGCGCTCGGCGACGTCGGTCTCGACGACCTCCTCGGTCGCCGTCTCCTCCTGGGAGGACTTCCGCGGTTGCTTCTGCTCCTGGGCCATGTCTCCGACCCTATCCACAGAAGGAAGCCCCGCGGGGGACGCGACGAGGCTCCGTGGACATGGATGCCGTCGATCCCGCCCTCGCGGTCAGCGGGTGGTGAGCGCGGTGACGAGCTCGAGCGCGGTGTCGCACYGGTCGAGCAGCTCGCCGACGTGCGCCCTGGAGCCACGCATGGGATCGATGGTCGGCACGCGCTGGAGCGACTGGCGGCCGGGCAGGTCGAAGATCACCGAGTCCCACGAGGCGGCCGCGACGTTGTCGGCGTACTTCTCCAGGCAGCGGCCGCGGAAGTAGGCCCGGGTGTCCTCGGGGGGCTCGTGCATGGCCCGCTCCACCGAGACGTCGTCGAGGAGGCGCTCGATCCGGCCGGCGGCGACCAGCTTGGCGTACAGCCCCTTCTCGGGGCGGATGTCGGAGTACTGGAGGTCGATGAGGTGCAGCTTGGCGTCGTCCCAGTCGAGGCCGTCGCGGTCGCGGTACTGCGAGAGGAGCTTGAGCTTGGCCACCCAGTCGAGCTCGCCGGCGCAGAGCATGGGGTCCTGCTCGAGTCGGGTGAGCACGGACTCCCAGCGGTCCAGGACGTCGCGGGTCTGCTCGTCGACGTCGTTGCCGAGCCGGTCGTCGACGAACTTGCGGGCCAGGTCGAGGTACTCCATCTGGAGCTGCACCGCAGTGAGGGTGCGCCCGTCGCGAAGGGTGAGCAGGTGCTGGAGCGTCGGGTCGTGCGAGACGGCGCGCAGCGACGCGACCGGCGCGTCGACGGCGAGGTCGCGGGTCAGGAAGCCGGCCTCGATCATCGCCAGCACCAGCGCCGTCGTGCCGACCTTGAGGTACGTCGATACCTCGGCGAGGTTGGCGTCGCCGAGGATCACGTGCAGTCGGCGGTACTTCTCCGGGTCCGCGTGCGGCTCGTCGCGGGTGTTGATGATCGGCCGCTTGAGGGTGGTCTCCAGGCCGACCTCGACCTCGAAGTAGTCGGCGCGCTGGCTGAGCTGGAACCCGTGCTCGCGTCCGTCCTGGCCGATCCCCACCCGCCCGGCGCCGCAGACGACCTGCCGGGAGACGAAGAAGGGCGTCAGGTGGCGCACGATCTCCGCGAACGGCGTCGAGCGCCGCATCAGGTAGTTCTCGTGGGCGCCGTACGACGCACCCTTGTTGTCGGTGTTGTTCTTGTAGAGCACGATCGGTGTCGCCCCCGGCACCTGCGCCGCCGCCCTGCAGGCGTCGAGCATGACCTGCTCCCCCGCCTTGTCCCACCGCACGATGTCCAGCGGCGAGGTGACCTCGGGCGTGGAGAACTCCGGGTGCGCGTGGTCGACGTACAGCCGGGCACCGTTGGTGAGGATCACGTTGGCCAGGCCGAGGTCCTCGTCGGTGAGCTGGCTGGGGTCGGCCACCTGCCGGGACATGTCGAAGCCGCGGGCGTCGCGCAGCGGCGACTCCTCCTCGAAGTCCCACCGGGCCCGCCGCGCCTTGATGGTCGAGGTCGCGTAGGCGTTGACCACCTGCGAGGACGCCACCATCGGATTGGCGGCGGGCTGGCCCTGCACCGAGATGCCGTACTCGACCTCGGTGCCCATGATCCGCCGTACGCTCATGGGACGAGCCTACGAGGCCTCGCCGAGGATGGAGCGAGATGGGCATCTGGAATGACCGCGTCGTCCCCCGTCTCGTCGACGCGTCGCTGCGCAGCCACGAGGTCGGCGAGCTCCGCGCCCGCGCCTGCGCCGGTCTGCAGGGACGCGTGCTGGAGATCGGTTTCGGGTCCGGGCTCAACACCCGCTTCTACCCCGCCGAGGTTTCGGAGGTCAGCGCGGTGGAGCCGTCCGACGTGGGTTGGCGGCTGTCCGAGCCGCGACGTGGGCGCAGCGCCGTACCGGTGAGGAGGTCGGGGCTCGACGGCCAKCACGTGGCCGAGGCGGACGACTCGCACGACGCCGCGCTGGTGACCTTCAGCCTGTGCACGATCCCGGACCCGGTGCTGGCCCTGCAGGAGGTACGCCGCGTGGTCCGGCCGGGCGGGCGGCTGCACTTCGTGGAGCACGGCCTGGCCCCCGAGACCGGGGTCCGGCGGTGGCAGCGGCGCCTCGAGCCCCTGCAGCGCCGGGCGGCCGGAGGCTGCCACCTCACCCGCGACGTGGTCGCGATCCTGGCCGAGGGCGGCTGGACGCCGAACCCCGCGGGGTGGCTCGAGCAGGTCTACCTGCCCGGGCCGGCGGCCGGACGCCCCTGGACGTTCGTGTCCCTGGGCGTCGCGACCACCGTCTGATCGACGACGGGTCAGCGGCTGCGGAGCTTGCTCAGCACGGCCAGCACCACGAGGACGATGACGACGATGACGATGATCTTGACCATGAGGTTCTCTTCTCTGTTGTGGGTGCGCCTGGCGGCCGGGATCAGGGCCGGCGCGACAGCCAGGCGTGGGTGAGGTTGACCCCGACGATGCCAGCGAGCGCCACGAGCAGGGCCAGGAGCTCGCCGTTGAGCCCCAGCACGATGCTGATGGGGATGAAGGCCACCAGCGAGATGATGCCGAGCGCCACCTGACGCGCACCGGCACCGGCGAGCGCCGCCGTACGACGTTCCTGCAGCCTCAGCTGCTCGGCGACCCGCCGGTCGACGGCCCGCTCGATGCGCTCGGCGAAGCCGTCGACGAGCTCCGCGTCGTACCGCGCCCCCAGCTCACGACGAGTGGCCAGGGCGGCCTCGATGTCGCCGTGGCCCAGCTCGTCGTCGGCAGGGGGCTGGATCACAGGTACTGACCGGTGTTGGCGACCGTGTCGATGGACCGCCCGGGCTCGGTGCCCTGCTTGCCGGTGATGAGCGTGCGGATGAAGACGATCCGCTCGCCCTTCTTGCCCGAGATGCGCGCCCAGTCGTCGGGGTTGGTGGTGTTGGGCAGGTCCTCGTTCTCCTTGAACTCGTCGACGCACGCCTGCAGCATGTGCTGGACCCGCAGGCCGCGCTGCTGGTGGTCGAGGAAGTCCTTGATCGCCATCTTCTTCGCCCGGTCGACGATGTTCTGGATCATCGCGCCCGAGTTGAAGTCCTTGAAGTAGAGGACCTCCTTGTCACCGTTGGCGTAGGTGACCTCCAGGAAGCGGTTCTCCTCGGACTCGGTGTACATCCGCTCGACCGTCGCCCGGATCATGCCGGCCACCGTCGCGTCCCGGTCCCCGCCGAACTCGGCGAGGTCGTCGGCGTGCAGCGGCAGGTCGGGGACGAGGTACTTGGAGAAGATGTCGCGCGCCGACTCGGCGTCGGGTCGCTCGATCTTGATCTTCACGTCGAGGCGACCGGGTCGCAGGATCGCCGGGTCGATCATGTCCTCACGGTTGGAGGCGCCGATGACCAGGACGTTCTCGAGCAGCTCGACGCCGTCGATCTCGCTGAGCAGCTGCGGGACGATGGTGTTCTCGACGTCGGAGGACACCCCCGACCCGCGGGTGCGGAACAGGGAGTCCATCTCGTCGAAGAACACGATGACCGGGGTGCCCATCGAGGCCTTCTCGCGGGCCCGCTGGAAGACGAGACGGATGTGCCGCTCGGTCTCGCCGACGTACTTGTTGAGCAGCTCGGGACCCTTGATGTTGAGGAAGTAGGACTTCCCCTCCTCGCCGGTCTTGGCAGCGACCTTCTTGGCCAGGGAGTTGGCGACCGCCTTGGCGATCAGCGTCTTGCCGCACCCGGGCGGGCCGTAGAGCAGCACGCCCTTCGGCGGCTTGAGCTTGTGGTCCTTGAAGAGGTCGGGGTAGAGGTAGGGCAGCTCGACCGCGTCGCGGATCGCGTCGATCTGCGAGACCAGGCCGCCGATCTGCGAGTAGTCGATGTCCGGGACCTCCTCGAGGACGAGCTCCTCCACCTCGGACTTGGGGACGCGTTCGTAGGCGTAGCCGGCCCGGGCGTCGAGGAGGAGCGAGTCGCCGGCACGCAGGGGCTCGTCGAAGAGCGGCTTGGCCAGGCGTACGACGCGCTCCTCGTCGGCGTTCGCGATCACCAGGCCGCGCTCACCGTCCTCGAGCAGCTCCTTGAACATCACGAYCTCGCCGACCTTCTCGAAGCCCAGCGCCGCCACGACGTTGAGGGCCTCGTTGAGCATGACCTCCTGGCCCTTGACGAGCTCGTCGAGGTCGACGGCGGGGCTCACGTTGACGCGCAGCTTGCGGCCACCGGTGAAGACGTCGACGGAGTCGTCCTCGTTGCGGGCCAGGAAGGTGCCGAAGCCCGCGGGCGGCTGCGCCAGGCGGTCGACCTCCTCCTTGAGCTTCATGATCTGGTCGCGGGCCTCGCGGAGCGTCTGCGCGAGCCGCTCGTTCTGGCTGGTCACGGCGGCCAGCGAGCGCTGGGTGTCGGCGAGGCGCAGCTCGAGGCCCC